>JAAFJZ010000002.1:30431-33880 GCA_013298205.1 Cytophagales bacterium | reverse complement strand
AATAATCAGGATGTTCTTTGCCTAAAACTTTTTCTCGAATTTTTAGTGTTTCAAAAAATAAAGGCTCTGCTTTGGAATAAAGATTTTGACTAACGTATAAATTTGCCAAATTATTACAAGAAGTTGCATAATCAGGATGTTCTTTTCCCAATACTTTTTCACGAATTGCTTTAGCTTCTATATAAAAAGGTTCTGCTTTGACATATAAACCTTGACTTTTGTAAAAATATGCTAAATTATTACAAGAAGTGGCATAGTCAGGATGTTCCTTGCCTAAAACTTTCTCTTTAATATTTTTGGCTTCAATATACAAAGGTTCGGCTTTAACAAATGAACCTAGATTTTCATATAAGCTTGCTAATTTAATACATGAACTGATATAATCAGGATGCTTTTTGCCTAAAACTTTTTCATAAATATTTTTTGTCTCTGTTAAGTAAGGTTCTGCTTTAGCATATAATCCTTGACTTTCGTATAGAAATACCAAGTTTATGCATGAATTGGTATAGGAGGCATGTTCTTTGCCTAAAACTTTTTCTCGAATTGTTTTTGCTTCAATATATAAAGGCTCGGCTTTGGAATATAAATTTTGATTGAAATAACAAAGTCCACAATCGTTTAGGGTACTTGCATAATTTACACTTTCTTTCCCGAACTCATTTTCAGCAAAAGGCAATGCTGCCTCATAGTAAATGAGGGCATTTGCATAATCATTCTGATTGTAAAATTCATCACCTTTATCGTAAATTATTTGCCAAGTCAATTTTAATTCAGAGCCATCTGCATTAAATTTTTTTGCACTCATTTGTATTCCTTTTTCATACAAGCTTTCTGATTCTTTTGAACCATCTTCTCTATAAGAAAGAACCAATCCGTCCATTATTTCTTGAGGTCTATCTTCTATAAATTGCCCTTCCCACTGTACTTTGCCAGTTAGGTAATAATCTCTTACCTTTCCTACAGGTTTGTCGTTCATGTAGCTAATTAATCGGTAAAAAAGAATGCTTTCTTTTACATTCGTAGCTATCCAATTTTTGTCAAAAGTTATAGTCCAATCGCCTTGTCTCAAACCTTTACTGTCTGTTTTGTTTGGGTTTATGGGTATATTTTGTGCTACAACATTCGAGAAGTAAAGACTAATAAGTAGTGCAGTTAGTATGTATTTCATGACTAATTTTAGGATTTTAATAAATAATAAAACTACGATTTTTATCATTTAAAAATCAAAAGTAGTAGAAAAATATTTTAAAAATTTTAATTTAGTTTTTACATTTAACATAAACACAAATAAGTGTTTTTTATATTTAACATATTTTATATATTTTTATTTATTATAATTTTTAATTTTGTTTTTTATACTTAACAAATTATATTAATTTTGTTTTTTAAAATTAACAAATTATGGACAATTTAGTTTTTAAAACAGACAAAAATGAAATAGATAGGCTTTTTGCGTTTTCTAATATGCGAATAAGGGATTATACACTCGATTTTGTAAGATATTTAGAAGTGGATGAAGAAGATAGGTTTATTGCGATTCGTGGAGCAAGGGGATGTGGAAAAACGACTTTTTTGCATCAACTAATTAAAAAAAACTATACGTTAGATGGATCTGTTATCTACATAAATTTAGATGATGTATATTTTAGCAACCATCGTTTAATCGATTTTGTAGAAGATTTTGTGCTCCTAGGAGGTAAATATTTGTTTCTTGATGAAGTACATAAATATCCAACTTGGTCCTTGGAGTTGAAAACAATTTATGATACCTACTCAAAGCTTAAAATTGTTTTTACTAGCTCTTCTATTTTAGAAGTTTACAAAGGCGAAGCCGATCTAAGTAGAAGGCTAGTTAACTATGATATGGAAGGGCTGTCATTTAGGGAGTTTTTGGCATTTGAAAAAGGCTTAAAAATTCCACGTATTTCATTAGATGAAATCACTAAGAACCATGTGGACATCTGCAACGATATTACTTCCAAAATTAAGATTATGCCCGCGTTTAAGGATTATTTACTTTATGGCTACTATCCTTATTTTAAAGAGAGTAAGAAAAAATACCATGAAAAGCTGGTGAATACAGTAAAATTGATTTTAGAGGTAGATTTGCCCGCTTCAATTAAAAAAATTGAGTATGAAAATATTTTTAAGTTGCGCAAACTATTAATTTACTTAGCAATGAATGGACCATATAAACCTGATATCACCAAGCTGAGTGCGCAACTGGAAATTTCTCGCAATAGCACTTTGCATTTTCTAAGTTATTTGAGTAGTGCCAAGACTATAAACCTTCTTAAAGGCGACAAAAACAATGAAAGCGTATATACAAAGCCAGAAAAAGTTTTGCTTAATAATACCAATTTAGTGTATGCTTTAGGTGCGGATGTAAATAATTTAGGCGCTATTAGAGAAATATTTTTTATGAATCAACTATCGGCAACGAATAAAGTAGGACACACGCCTATAGGAGATTTCTTGGTAAACGATAGTTTTCTCTTTGAAATTGGAGGTAAAAGAAAAACTTTTGATCAACTAAAAGATGTACCTAATAGTTTTGTAGCTGCTGATGACGTAGAAATAGGCATGGGTAATAAAATTCCGCTTTGGTTATTTGGAATGACCTATTGAGTGGTATAATTTATATAATTCGAGTAGGCATTTCAATTAAGTGTTTTGGGTTGTCAATATTTTTAAATATGATTTTGCAAGCTTTGTAATGAACAAACTCTCGTGAGAAGTAAATTGATGAATAAAAAAGAATGTTTTTTGGGATTCATGATATAAAAATTTATTATGAAAGTTTTTGCAGGTTTTTGAACGATTTAAAAACCAATACCTCATTCATCAAAACAAAGCCGAAACTTGCATTCTAGCTATATGAACTATTTTTTGGTCTTCACTGCTCCTGCCTTCATAGTTTAAAGTAATCATCAAACCATTCGTTAAGCGTTGTTGCCAATTGACAGACCAAGTAAAGTTGTTTCCCGGTCGCAAGGCTTCGAGCATTTCGTAAGCCACGGGTGAGTTGGCATCACCTTTGTAAGCTAATCCTGTCCACTTTACAGCAGCTTGTATGGTTCGGTTGGTCAATTTGCTAAATCTAGTTTCAAATTGGAGTTCATTGGCATTGCAGGTTTCATTATTGATTTCGGGCAAAATATTTCTTTTTTGGCTGTACGCATACATAGTAGAAAAGCGTAAATAATCATAAGGTTGAAATGCCAATTCGGTTTTAATTTGCCAAACTTTCACAAAGTAATTGCGGTTGAGTAGAAAATCTGAACGGTTTTCTATATCTGTCAAAGTGAAGAAAAGTTTGGAATTGAAGTAAGAAAGAAAGTTAAATCTGGTCATTGCAATAGATTCTTTTCTGGTTTTTTCCTCAAATCCGTTGGCAAGAAGTAATTTTTGATTCACAGAGGTATAGCCCAATTCTCCTCCATAAGCAG
>JAAFJZ010000002.1:24674-30421 GCA_013298205.1 Cytophagales bacterium | reverse complement strand
GAAAAAGAGATTACTTCTTAGGTTTTGAGTGGCTGAAAGTAAAAATTTGGGGTCTAGGGTTGCAAATGGATTGAAACGCTTTTCAATATCAAAATCTGACACCTTTCTGTCAATCACAAGCGAAGATGTGTTGCTCCATCTGGAAGCAAATTTTAGAAAACTCGACTTTTCTTTCCACGTTTTTGGTGGGGTAAAATCGGTACGAATATTCAAGCTATTTTGAAAAACGGGAATAAATTGATCGGTTGGTAAAAAGTAGCGCAAATAATTTTTCTCATCAAAATTAATAGCAGGATAAAACTCATTTAATTGCTCAGTGCCATCTTTATTGTCATCACGCCATGCAAAATTCCCTTGCCCAGTAGGTACTTTTACATAAATATATTCCCTGCGCTGGTCTCTACTTGAAAGCACCAAATACACCAAATCTGCTTTCAGTATTTTATCAAAAAAAGTTTGGTTTACATCCAATCTACCCGAAATATTTTCTGTAGAACCCAGTTGTGAAGTTTGCAATTGATCGGCTCGGTTTACAATATTATTTGGATTATAGCTCTGAGAAGGTACTGCGACCAAATTGTCAAGCTTTCTATAAACAGCACTAAAGCCTATTTTGGTTTGTGAACTAAGATTAGTTTTGGTAGAAAATGAAAAACTTTGCCCTGTATTTGCAGCCACCATTTTGCCTTTTAGCGGGGCATTTTCTGCTCGATACGCATACTCTAGTAAAAAAGTATGCTTTGAAGAATCTGGACTTTTTACATAAATTTTATGCTCTTCATAATTCATAGCTGAAAAAATCGCTGAATCTTTTTGATTGGCTTTCACTGTATTTTTGTCAAGTGTAAAAGAATATCCAGGCGTAAAAAGCTTCGTTTTGATAAAAGGATTAATAATTAATTTATTCCATTCCGCATTTCCATCTGGCCTTTGGGCTTGAAGGTTGGAAAAATTTGAAATTAAGTAAAAGTTGGAAATGCTTTTGTTAAGCTGAACTTCATTTTTAACACCGTTAATGGTATTGATTTTATTTCTTACGCCTAGCGAATATAAAATAAAATTGGAAACATCTTTTTTTACACCCAAAGAAGTATTAAAAATTTGATCTTCTGAAAAGCCTTGCCAAAAAGTATTTTTGGTGCTAAAGGTATTCCAGTCTCTATCAAACTCTGGTGAGCGATATCTGTCTATAGGGTTAAATCGAGCTGAAACCACTTCATAATCAGCACTTCCTGTCCATTTATAATCTTTTATAAAATTTATATTTCTACCTTTATTCATGTAGCCCAATTTTATAGCCATTCCATCATCATTTGCCTTGTCAAAATCTGAAAATAGATTATCATCATTGTGAGATATGGCATAATCAACAAAAACATAATCATTTTTTGATAAATTATATTTAGCTCCTGTGGAGAAAACCTGCTTTTGAGTAGGCAAAGGAAGAATCTTTATGGGCTCATAACGACCTACAGGGATGCCGTTTATGGGCGAAACAAATTGGTAAATTCTGCCATTTGCGATGCTTTGTTTTTGAATATAATTTCCCTTTCCAAACCCTAAATCTGCAAAAACAAGTCTATATCTGGCACTATCGGGGCTGTTGGAATATTGGTAATACTCAAAATTCTGCCCTAAAGTGGTGTTTATTAATTTTTTATAAAGAATTTGCCCTTGTATAAAACCTACAGAATCAATTCCTGGCAAAAAGGCTTTTTCTACCGAGTCGCCTATGGCACGCAATTTATTTTTGTCTTTTTGGCTTAAACTTTGGGTTATAGGTGCATTGGGGTCGTCTGTTTCTACATAATATTGTCCATATACTTCTGCTTTTTCACCGAAGCTTTGTTTGTGATAAGCTGTAACTGAAGCACGAGAGAAATTTCGTTCTGAGTATTCAAAATCTATCCTAATTCTTGAAAATTTGGTTATAATAATACCTGGGTTGAAGCGAATTTCAGATAAATTATAGTCTATGGTATAATCAAAGTCAAAGCCTCTTTTCAATTCCTTCCCATCTAAAAATACTTTTTCAGAATTTGCCAAAATGATGATAAATCGCTCATTATTAGGGCCTACAATTTTATATGGACCTTGCACACCTTCCACAATATTTAAAAATTGGGAAGAAAACTTCCCTTTAGCAAAAGATAATCCTGCACTGGTTTCTCCTTTTTGTTTGCCATTAAACATAGGGTATGCCACTTCTCCATACAATCCTTGCACATTCCTTTGGTAGCGTAGGAAATAAGCATTTTTATCTTTCAGAAGTACGTCACCAGCCAAAACTTTTCCAATTGGGAAATCAAATTGTGTGTAAACCCTATCAAATTGCTGGATATTTTGTGTCGTACCATCAGGCTGTAAAGGAATATTTTGATCAGAAATGGCTGCCGTTATTTTTATGTCTTTCGTAAGCTGACCTTGCATCTGTAAGTTTAAAGATGAATTTACAAATACATCTTGGTTATTGCCAAAAGAAATGCCTCGTGTAATATTTCCTGTTTTATTGATGCCTTGCGTGGCAAAAAGTTCTTCTTTTTTTTCTTTAAAATCATAAGGTTTGCGGGTTTCTTGGTAAATCCCTACGCTATCATAAATATTAAAATTTCTCTTAAAGTATTGCTTATGAAGTGAATAGGGGAGAGTATAATAACATATTTCTATAAAATCGGGTTTGCTTTTTATTTGAAACGAAACTTGGTTTTTGGCATGATCTATTTTTTTTTCTACTAAAGAATCAGGAATATTTTTGATTTCTATTTTTGAAAAAAGTATGGTGAGTGAGTCTGTAAGTAAATATGTGTCGTTTTGTAGAGCCAATTGAGTGCATTTTTTTCTGCTTTGGCTTAGATTTTGTTGGGCAAAAAGATTTTGAAAGCCAATGACTAAGCCCATTAAAAAAAGAAAATTAAGCTTACGCCTCACCAATTGTAAAAATGGGTAAAGTGATAAAAAAAGTAGTACCGCTTGCATTCGATTCAAACCAAATTTTGCCATTGGTATATTCGATTCCTTTTTTTGCTATCGCAAGCCCCAAACCAGAGCCTGCATATTTTGTACTAAAATTAGGAATAAAAACTTTATCTTTTACTTCATTGGGTATTCCTTCCCCATTATCTTTAATTTTAATCACTATTTTATACTTACTTTCTAGCGCAATGCTAACCAAAACTTCTGCTTTTTTATCTTCTTTTACCGATTGAAATGCATTTAATACTAAGTTAAGAATGATTCTGCTAAAAAGTTTCTCATCTATCATCACGATACCAGACTCAAGTTCAGACTGAAAAACCAAGCTTCCACTTTCTTTTTCTTCAAACAATTCCAGTGTTTTTTTGATTGATTCTATCAATTCTACAGGTTTTAAATTTGGGTCAGGCATTTGCGCAAAGGTAGAAAACGAGCTTGCAATCTCATTTAGCGTTTCGATTTGGGCAAGAATATTTTCCAAAGGTTTTATATAGCTTACTTCTGTAGCAATTTGATTTTTGCTTATTTTTCTCAGCATCATTTGCAAATTAAGCTTAATAGGCGTAAGCGGATTTTTAATTTCATGCGCTACTTGCCTAGCCATTTCGCCCCAAGCGGCTTCTTTTTCAGAAAATTTCAGTGCTTCTCTGCTTTTTGCCAATTTAGAAACCATGCGGTTGTACTCTTTAATCAACAAACCCAATTCATCGTTGCTTTTCCAATTAATAGTTTGGTTATTCTCGGCATAAACGGTTCGTTTAATTTGTTCTGTAATCAATTTCAAAGGTGCGAGCAACCAGCGATTGGTAAAGTAGGAAATGATAAGAAACACAATAAAAACGATCGTAAAAATATTGATAATCGTATTGGCAGCTTGAATATATTTGTCTGAAAGCTGTTTGGAGGATTTGAAAAACGGTATTTTTACTACACCCAATATTTCAGGGTGCGCATCTAAGCGAATGGTGTGGTAGATAGAATAATAATCAAAAGTGCCAATACGCTCTGCATTCACAAAATTCTCCTCTTTTTCTTCAATAATATTTTGGTAAACTCTAGAATCTATATACGAACTTACCAAACCCGCTTCATAAATAAAGGGTTGGGAGGAATAAACAAGTTTGCCTTTGGCATCAAAAAAATCAATATCTTCTTTTAAAGTTCGAGAAAGTGAATTTAGATTTTGGACAATATTCTTTTTAATATTTAAGGAATCTCTAAGATTTTGCACCATGTTTTCCTCTACTAAATTTATTTTTTCATAATAAGAAGCTTTTAAGTCTTCTTCATAAGCACTTCCTATCCAGCCCATTACGGAAAGCGTAACCGCTATTAGAGGAAGGAAAAGAGAAATGCTTACATAAATTTGGATTTTAGTGGAAAAATTTAAACCTACTTTTTTGTAATAGAAAAACACCGCACTTCCCAAAAGCGTAATGGATGCACTAAACATTAGAAATAGAAATAAAAAGCAAAAAATAGAGAATAATATCGAAAGCGAAAGCGAAGTACTGGTGATTACTAGCGTTTTGTTATCGCTTTGCTTTACGATTAAATGGTCAAAACCTGCGAAATTGTGTTCTTTTTGCTCATCTGTGATTTTTAAAAATGAGGTGTCAAATTTGCTTTCATAGCGAAAATCACCTGTAGAATAATACAATTGATTTTTTTTATAAACTGCAAAATCAAAATTAAGCTCATTAAAGTTGGATTTGTATTTGTCATCTAAAAGCAGATTCAAGTAGGCACTATGCGAGTTTTGCTTATCTCTAAGTTTTAAATCTAATAATATAGTGCCGAGAAAGGCTTGTTTTTTAAATACTTTTATGAGCTGTATATATCTTTTTAAGGTTTTGTTATTGCCTTCTTTCAAGAAATAAATGTCTTTGTATTTGGTTTTAAAGCGTTTTTGGTTAAGCTTGTTTTTAAGCTTATTGAGCAGAGCTGGCTGATTATCGGCACTACCCAAAGGCTTGCCATCTGAATAAAAAAATGCAATCTGTACTTCGTATTTATCCAAATATTTATCTAAATAGATGTTTCTAATTTTATTTGCGAGTAGGTTTACTTTTTCATATTTACCTCCCAAGCATACTTCTACCAAGCTATTGGTTCGTATATTTTCAGTTTGAGAATAAAGGAAAAACTCAGCCAAATCATCATTATCTAGTATAATACGAGAAGAAAACTGCGATTTTTGGTTTACCAAATTGTATTTATAGGTGCGAAATAGGGAATAGCTTTCGGTAAATGAGCAAACTAGGGCGCAAAAGAAAACATAGAAATAAGTTTCATATTTCATTTTAGTAAAATGTCTAAAAATGCTAAATGTATAGCAAACTACTAGGAATATACCTTGCAGAAGCAATAACCATAAATAGGTATATCTAAAAAAGCTTATGATTACAGCATTGGCTATCAAAACACATAAAATAGAAAATAAAACTTTGCCCAATGAATATTTTAAAGCTCTAATGATTACAAAGCAACATTGGTTGATGAGAATAAAAGATAAAAATACAAGCGCAAAAACCAGAAAAATAGGCAATCCAAATGAAGCAATATCTAAAAAAGAGAACATGTATTTGCTTTGTGTAAACTTAATTTCAAAATAGGATATTAATTTATAGATAAAAAACACGGGTAGGATGCTAATTTCAATACAAATAAGAAATAATATAGGCTTGCTAAATGTGTCTAGATTACGGCTTACTTTTATAACCCATGTCTCGAATAGGCGAATTTTGGTTGTAAGGAAAATAAAGAAAACAAAC
>JAAFJZ010000002.1:0-24664 GCA_013298205.1 Cytophagales bacterium | reverse complement strand
TCATAAATTCTATTTTTAATTTCTGTTTTGTTGCTTACAATTTTTACACTCGATAAGCCAAAAATATCTTTATTTAGCTCAGGAAAAAGGTATTTATTTTCAATTTCATAAGCATTTCTAAAAGGAATGACAAAAAGTATTTCATAGGTATTCTTGCCTATTTGAGCTTTTTTTATCGTTTGATAAAATATTTTTCCATTTTGAACGATTAATTTATTCCCCACCAAAAGCTGATTTTTATCAAACCCTTGGGCAAATTGATTGGAAGACCAAAAGATGTTTTTCTTGTTTTTGTAAATAAAAAAAGGATAATCACTGCATTCGTTTAGCTTTTGAAATGTAGCCGGTGGTTCTGAAATAACATTACTTATTTTCTCAAAGTCAGAATCTATATCTTTTAATGCACCTAAAAAATTGGATTGAATGCTTGCAGTTTGCCTTTGAGGCGATTTGAGTTTGTTGTCTAGGTCGAAAAAAAAGAATATAAATACACCTAACAATAAAGCTGCTAAAAAAAAATAAAAAATACGTTTTGAATTCCCTTTATCCAATCATGAACTTAGTTTTTCATCATATTTAACTCCCGAAAAAAGATACATAAAGCATATTTTTGCAAAGCGATAAATAAAAGTCATCAAGCTGAGAATAAAACCTATAATTATGATATAGTATATGTGTAATGCGGGGTCAAATGTGAGTTTTAATGCCGTAAATAGTGTGATAATCATGGCAACATTAATAGCATAATTGATATAAAGCGAGCCTTGAAAAAAACCTGGCTCTCCTTCATACTTTAAGCCACAATGGCTACAAGACTCTAAATGTTCATCAAAACGAATATGTAAGGCGGAATATTTGAAGAATTTACCTTCCCTACACCTAGGACATTTTTGATTGAATAATGAAATCAATACGGGCTTTTTCATTTTTAATTTTTTTACTTTTTTTATACCACATGAAAGCGATTACCCCAAAAATAAGGTAAGGAATTGACATTAAATAAAGAATTCCGTTATTTAATCCTCCACCAAAAGCATTAGGGTTTTTATCTTTTAAGCCACTTTCTATACTTGCCTTACACATAGCACATTGAGCCTCAGACTCTAAGCCTGAAAACATAGAAAATAAAGTAATTGCCAAGCAAATACTTAATCCGAATTGAAGTTTTTTCATATATAATAAGGTTTAATCATAAAGTAAACAATTACGCCTGTAATGGCTACATAAAGCCAAACAGGAAAAGTCCATTTTACTATTTTTTTATGTTTTTCAATTTGGTCTGTAAAAGCAAAAAACAAAGAATACAAAACCAAGGGTACAACAGCTACAGCTAGCAAAATGTGTGAAATTAAAAGCAAAAAGTAGATAAATCTTATCGAGCCTTCACCACCAAATTTGGTGGATTCTGTTTGGAAATGGTACAAAACATATAAAACCAAGAAGCAGCTTGATAAAATAAATGCGGTAGCCATACAAATTCTATGGTAAGCGATATTTTTAGATTTAATAAATACAAATCCCAAAATGAGCAAAAATGCAGTCGATGAATTTAATACAGCATTAATATGAGGAAAATAAGAGACATCAAAATTTCCTAGTCCGCCACCAGGAATATAAATCAAAGCAGTTACAGCCAAAGGAATAGAAATAGAAATTCCTAAGATCCAGTTTGTGTAATTTTTAGTATTGGGCTGAGAATTTGAGCTCATTTGGTTGTTTACAATCTTAGTTTTAAAAGCAAAAATGTATTCAATTGGTTTAATTTTTTTAAGCAGAAACCAAAATTAAGGATGTTTGATGAAGAAAAAAATACTTCAACCCAAAATCAGATTGAAGTATTTTTAATAAATATTCTATTTTAAAGATTTTCCTTCAACCCATTCTCCTAACTGAGCATACTTAGCATAAAGTTTTTTATAAATTTCAGCTTGCGCTTTTCTAGGTTGGTATTCCGTTTCAAAACCTGAACCCATTTTTTTAACCGCCTCATCTACATTCATATACACACCTGCTACCACAGAGGCAAACATAGCAGAACCTAGGGCACATGCCTGCTCTGAGCGAGCGATTTTTATCGGTCTATCCAGTACATCTGCCATGATTTGCATAATTTCAGGCGATTTCTTGGCCACACCACCCAAAGCAATTACAGCTTTGATTTCAATGCCTTCATCTGTGAAGCGATCTACGATTTTTTTAGAACCAAAAGCCGTTGCTTCCACCAAAGCTTTAAAAATACGAGGTGCATCTGTACCAAGTGAAATACCCGAAATAGCCCCTTTTAAAGCTTGATTCGCATCTGGAGTTCTTCTGCCATTTAGCCAATCTAGGGCAACGATAGCCGTTTCATCCAAAGGTATGTCTTTCATTTCTTTGGCTAAAGCAGGAATCATTTTGTCTGAAAGCTCATTTAATAGTTTTTCCTTTTGTTCTTGATTGATTGCATTAGAATCGGATAAAAGATTTTTTGTTGGCCAAAGCAAAAGCTCTTTAAACCAAGCATACACGTCTCCAAAAGCAGATTGCCCTGCCTCCAAACCTAACATATTAGGCACAATAGAGCCATCTACTTGCCCGCAGATGCCTTTAATCAGTTTACTTCCCACTATATGTGTAGGAGCCGTAAGCATATCGCAGGTAGAAGTTCCCATCACTTTGGTGAGTGTAAAAGGCTCAATACCAGCACCTACAGCACCAATATGTGCATCAAAAGCACCCACACCAATTTTACAAGCAGGATTAATTTGTAATTTGCTAGCCCATTCTGCCGAAATCGTGCCTGCTACCTCATCTGAAGTATAGGTTTCATCATACAATTTGGCTCTCAAGCCCGTAAGTAAAGGATTTAATTGGCTCAAAAACGATTCAGATGGTAAACCATCGTAATCAGCATGCCACATTGCTTTATGTCCTGCCGCACAGCGACTTCTTTTCCAAGTAGCAGGTTTGTCATTTCCTGTAAGCACAGCCGGAATCCAATCGCAATGCTCCACCCAAGAATAGGCAGCTTCTCTTACCGATTGATCCACTTTTAGCGTTCTCAATACCTTAGCAAAGAACCATTCAGAAGAATATATTCCCCCCACATATTGCGTGTAATCAATTACTTTTCCGCTATGGCAAAGGGTATTAATTTCCTCAGCTTCCAAAATAGCGGTATGGTCTTTCCATAAAATGAACATCGCATTGGGGTTTTCCTCAAAACCTTTGGTTAGCGAAAGCGGAATTCCTTTTTCATTAATCGCTATTGGAGTAGAGCCTGTAGTATCTACCGAAATAGCCAAAACCTGCCCGCCTACATTACCTGCATCCTTGAGGCAAGCTAAAATTGTATGTTCCAATCCCTCCAAATAATCTAAAGGATGTTGGCGAAACCTATTTTCATTTGCATCGCAATATTTTCTTTCTTTCCATCGTGGATAATTGAATACCGAAGAAGAAATTTCCTTTCCATTTTCAGTATCTACCAGCACCGAACGAACCGAATCTGTGCCATAATCCACTCCGATTACGTATTTTTTGTTTGACATATTTTTTTAACTATTTAATTAATAACAAAAGGCGAATTATTCTATATAAAAATTCTTAAATATTTTCTACTATAATAAAACTGAAACAAAACTATACAAAAAAATCAGAAACCTACAGAAGAATTCCAAATATAAAAGGCATCTCTAAAAACTAAAATTAAAAATATTTCATTAAAAAAAGCATAAAATATTTTTATAATCAATTGGTAATCTGTATATTGTAATCAAATTACTCATTTCCTATGAAACAGTTTAAACGCCTAGAGATTACGGTTTTTTTGACCATGATCTTAGATTAACTAAACTTACTAAACTTGGAGACCCTTTAGATAAATTAAACAAACTCATTGATTTTGAGGCGTTTAGGAGATTACTCGAAGAGAAATTAGCCAAAAACGCTAAAGGAGCTGGAGGGAAAAACCCATACGATTATGTGAGCTATCGCTCGCAAATTTCGCAAAAGCTTTCGCTTTTACTCATTAGTATTTAAAATCCTAATACTTCAACGATATTATAATCTTTCTGATGACCAAACAGAATTTCAAATTAATGATAGAATGAGCTTTATGCGTTTTCTAAATTTGAGTATTGCAGATGATATCCCAGATAGTAAAACGGTATGGCATTTCAAAGAGCAACTCATTGATTTAGAAGTTCTTGAACCTATATTTGATTTATTTTTAGTTAAACTTAAAGCTTTGGGTTTAATTGTTAATGAAGGCAAAATAATTGATGCCAGTTTTGTTGAAGTACCTATTCAACGCAACAGCAAAGAAAAGAATAAAGTTATAAAAGAAGGAAAAGGTTCAGAACTATGGAACGATGAACCTCATAAAAAAGCACAGAAAGATATAGACGCTAGATGGACAGTTAAAAATAATGTCAATTTTTTTGGATATAAAAATCACGCAAAAGTAGATCAAAAAAGTAAAATAATTACAGGGTTTACCGTTACAGATGCCAGTGTACACGATTCTCAAGAAACTGATAATCTGCTAGATGAGAATGATAGAGGAGAAGAATTTTATGGAGATTCAGCATACACAGGCGAAAAACAAGAAAGAATAATTGAAAAAAAAGGGCTTAAAAACAGAGCGTGCGAAAAAGGATATAAAAATAAACCACTTACTCAAAAACAAAAAGAATCAAATAAAGAAAAATCAAAAATTCGTTCAAGAGTAGAACATATATTTGGGTTTATGGAAAACAGCATGACTGGAATGTATTTACATTCAATAGGTGAAAAAAGAATAAAAGGAGCAATAACACTAATGAACTTAACATATAATATGTTTAGAAGCGTGCAGTTGCAAAGCATTTAATAGGATAACTATGCCTAAATATTAAATTTAAAAATCACAAGTAACTGATTATAAAGTATTTGAAAATATTTGAAAAAATCAATTTTAAATTTATTCATAGTTTTTAGAGGTGCCCTTAGTTATTTATGCATTGACATCATTTTTTGTCTTAGGCAAACTTCATACTTTTAAAAGTATCTTTTTAACCAAGTATTTAAGGGCTGATAAGGAATCGCTTAAGGAGTTTTCCTTAGTCTCGTATTCAAAACAATCTTTACATAACGATATTAATGATTTTATTATGCACAACGATTATTTTTTTGGCAGGCTTTCCTTCCGACCATTTCGCATAAATTTCTGTTTCTTGAATTTCCTTTTCTATTTGGGCTACGGAATAATCGGTCGCATATTTTTGCTTTCCTCTCACTTTGCCATTAAATGAAACGGGATATTCAAACTCACTTTCTGATAAATATTTTTCTTCAAATTTAGGAAATGTAGCATAAGAAATACTTTTCGTATGCCCTATTGCTTGCCAAAGTTCTTCAGCAATATGCGGAGAATAAGGGCTCAGAATAATCAGTAAATTTTCTAAAATGTCTTTTTTATGGCATTTCAAATCTATCAACTCATTCAAACAAACCATGAAAGTACTTACAGGCGTGTTAAAAGAATACCTTTCTATGTCTTCCTCTATTCTTTTAATGGTTTTATGTAAAACTTTGAGTTCTGCTGCATTGGCTTCATTATTGGTAACAACAAAATTGCCTGATTCATCAAAAAACAAACGCCAAAGTCTGCGCAAAAAGCGTGAAGTTCCGTCTATATTATTGGTATTCCAAGGTTTAGATTGCTCCAAAGGCCCAAGAAACATTTCATACAAGCGTAAAGTATCTGCACCGTATTTTTCTACTACATCGTCTGGATTTACGACATTGTATTTCGATTTAGACATTTTTTCTACCAAATATTGGCAAGTTAATACCTGCTCACCCTTGGCATTGATAGAAAACTCAAACTTGGCATCTTTTAAGTCTGACCGAAAATTTTTAAAATCTTTGAGCGTAATTTGCCCATTAGAATCCACCAAATTTACATCTACATAAATAGCTTGAAAATCGGTTTCGGTATGCAATACATTTTCTTTGGCATAAGCTTCAAGTTGTTGGTAGCAAATGACGATATTGCTATTTCTTTCTTTAAATACCAAGCAAGACCTGCCCTGAATCATACCTTGATTAATCAGTTTGGCAGCATATTCTTTTACTGGAACTTTGCCCAAATCAAACAAAAACTTGTGCCAAAAACGTGAATAAAGCAAATGACCTGTAGCGTGTTCGGCTCCACCAAGATAAACATCTACTTCTTTCCAATAATTAATTTTATCTTGCGAAACCCATTCTTCTGCATTTTTCGGGTCTAAATAGCGATAAAAATACCAACTCGAACCCGCCCAACCTGGCATGGTATTGGTTTCTAGTTTATGACCTTCCTTGGTTTTCCAATTTTTGGCTCTTGCCAAAGGCGGTTCTCCAGTTTCGGTAGGTTTGTATTTATCTACTGCTGGCAAAATAAGTGGCAATTCTGATTCTGGAAGTGTGTAAGGTAAATCATTTTTGAAATACACAGGAATCGGCTCTCCCCAATACCTTTGGCGACTAAAAATAGAATCCCTGATTTTAAAATTTACCTTTCCTTTCCCAAATTTTTTGGTATCTATTACCTCGATCGCTTTGTCCATCGCAGCTTGGTAAGTGAGACCGTTAAGGAAATCAGAGTTTATAATTTTACCAGCTTTGGGGTCAAAATCTGGCTGGGTAATATCGGTTTTAGCTCCTTGAAGTACCTGAATAATAGGTAAATGAAAATGTTTGGCAAATTGATAATCGCGAATATCAGAACTCGGCACTGCCATAACTGCACCCGTGCCATAACCCGCAAGCACATAATCGGCTATCCAAATCGGAATTTTCTCATTGTTTAAAGGATTGATGCAATACGAGCCCGTAAATACACCACTTATGGTTTTTACATTACTCATTCGCTCTCTTTCAGATCTTTGAGAAGTGGCGTGAATATACTTTTCTACTTCTTTTTTCTGACTTTCTTTTACCAAAATATCGATTAAATCATACTCAGGACAAATCGCCATGTAAGTTACCCCAAAAATCGTATCAGGACGAGTGGTAAATACCTTCATCATTTGCGTGCTACCTTCAAGAGGGAAATTAATCTCGCAACCCTTAGATTTGCCAATCCAATTTTTTTGTTGGTCTTTGATAGATTCTGACCAATCTACCAAACTCAAATCGTTTAAAAGTCTTTCTGAATAGGCTGTAATTCTCAAATTCCATTGGGGCATTTCTTTTTTTACTACAGGGAAACCTCCTCTTTCTGAAACGCCATCTTTTACTTCTTCATTTGCTAAAACTGTTCCCAGTTCTGCGCACCAGTTTACAGTCGTTGGTGCCAAATATGCCAAACGAAAACTTAAACTAATCTTATATTTTTCTTCTTCCGATAAAGATTTCCAATCGTTGGCAGAGAAATGCTTCTCAATTTCTACTCCACCTACCGACAAAGATTCGGTACCATATTGCTCAAAGTGGGCAAACAAAGTAGAAATAGGTTCTGCTTTATCACTCTTTTTATTGTACCAATGATTGAATAGTTGAATAAAAATCCATTGGGTAAACTTGTAAAAATCAGGATTTGAGGTTCTTATTTCACGACTCCAATCGTAAGAAAAACCTATATTATCAAGCTGCTCACGGTAGCGAGCGATATTTTTTTCAGTCGTAATTGCAGGATGTTGCCCTGTTTGTATGGCATATTGTTCGGCTGGAAGCCCAAAAGCATCATAACCCATGGGGTGCAAAACATTAAATCCTTTTAGTCTTTTGTATCGCGCCAAAATATCTGTAGCAATATACCCAAGCGGATGCCCTACGTGTAAGCCTGCCCCAGAAGGATAGGGAAACATATCTAAAATATAGTATTTTGGTTTTTCGGTTTGGTCTGAGGTTTTGAATATTTGGTTTTCAGCCCAATATTTTTGCCATTTTTGTTCTATTTTTCTAAATTGATATTCCGCCATGTTTACTTTCTTATTTGGAGGGCAAATTTAGCATAATAATAGAGCTAGAAAAATATAGTGAATTGTTTTTAATTTTCTCCATTTACCGATTTTAGAGTTTATAAGCCTCAATTCTTTAATTTAAGCCATTTGTTCACAAATATGAAAAAACAAAAAGCAAACTCAATGAATAAAAAATATTTGGGCGTTCCCCTTTCGGGTCGGGCTTTCGCTACAAGCCTCTTTCGTTCCTCAAGAGGGCTTTTCACTTTATCCCTAACGCTAGAATTGCACAAAAGTAAAATTTAAAAAAATTAATGAACGTAATAAAAAAAAAATCTACTTGCGTGAAGGATAGAGCGGATAGCCCGCAGTGAGGAACGAACGAGGACTATAAGCGATAGCCTGACCCTTGGGACACGCCAAAAAAAATTTGAGTTAAAATTTTTTTTGGGAAATCTTTCAGGCTTTTTTTATTAAGTTTATAAACTTGAATAAGCTAACTTTGTTGAGTTTGCAAATTTCCATTTTCTAATTTGTCAATTACGCAGGTAGCTACAGCATTTCCCAAAAGATTTACAGCGGAACGACCCATATCCAAAACATGGTCTATTCCGAGCAAAAGCAAAAGCCCTTCTTGCGGAATATTAAAGCTAGAAAGTAAGCCAGCTACTACCACAAGCGAGGCTCTAGGCACACCAGCTACACCTTTGCTTGCCAGCAAAAGCATTACAACCATCGTTATTTCCTGAGAAAAGCTTAAATCTATTCTATAGCACTGGGCTATAAAAAGAGTAGCAAAAGTCATATTCATCATGGCGGCATCTAAATTAAAAGAATAACCCAAGGGCAAAACAAAACCGATTACTTTTTTATCACAGCCCCATTTTTTGAGGGCATCCATGGTTTGTGGAAATGCACTTTCAGAACTTGCAGTGCCAAAAGCAAGCAACAAAGGTTCTTTGAGTGCAATAATAAGTTTGAAATAATTGATTTTGAAAAAATAACATACCAAAGCCAAAATAACTCCTCCAAAAAGAAATAAGCCTAAATAAAAACTGCCTATCAAATACATATATGCTCGCAAAATCCCAATGCCTTCTTTGGCAATTGCAGCAGAAATGGCTCCAAAAATACCAAATGGAGCAAAAAACATAACCAATGTGGTCATTTTAAACATGATTTCAGACAATGATTCCATAAAATCAGTAACAGGCTTGCCTTTTTCTTTTACTAAGCTTAAAGAAATTCCAAAAAATATGGAGAAGATAACAATAGGCAAAATTTCATTGTTTGCCATAGCACCAGCGATACTAGTGGGAAATACACGGGAAATAAATGACTTAAAATCTATTCCAGTATTGGCTACAACGCCTGTTAAAGCATCTTTAGTTGGCAATGCAATCTGAATGGCATAACCCGGTTTGAAATATTCAGCCAAAAAAAGTCCCAAACTTAATGAAACAAATGTAGCTATATAAAAATAGGTCAAAGTGCGAAACCCCAACCTGCCCACAGATTTGATATCACCAATTTTAGCAATCCCGGTTATTAATGTAGAAAGCACCAAAGGTGCAATCAACATTTTGATGAGTTTAAGAAAGATGTCGCTCAATATTTGAAAATGTATTGCTTGTTTGGGAAAGAAAATCCCCACTAAAACGCCTAAAAACAAAGCTACAAAAATCCAAAAAGTAAGTTTGGAAATCAAATTTCGAAATGAACTCATTATTAATAGTTATTAAAGTTAGAACCGCTAGTTACAAAATTTTAAAATGTGAAAGAAATTTTGATAATGAGTTAAAAAACGATAAAAATATTTAAATAAATTTAGGTGATTTATGAATAATTATAATCTGTTTAGAAAATAAAATAATATTTTATCAAATTAATTTTAATAAAATATTATTTATTGTTTTAAAGTTCGTACTTTTGCACCTCAAAAAAAATATCGAATAATTATGTATGCTATTGTAAACATAGCTGGAATGCAACATAGAGTTGAAGCTGACAAATTCATCTACACTAACAGGTTGCCCCAAGCTGAAGGAGAAAATGTTACATTTGACGAAGTTCTTATGCTTGACAATGGTCAAGTTTCTTTGGGAATGCCTTTCATAAAAGGAGCTAAAGTTACTGGCAAAGTACTATCTCATGTACAAGGAGATAAACTAATCGTCTTCAAAAAGAAAAGAAGAAAAGGCTATAGAGTAAAAAATGGTCATAGACAACCATATACAAAGGTATTAATCGAAAACATAACTAACTAATATAAAATGGCACATAAGAAGGGTGTCGGTAGTTCTCGAAACGGTAGAGAATCCGAAAGTAAACGTCTAGGCGTTAAAATATTTGGTGGTCAGTTTGCTAAATCTGGCAATATAATCATCAGACAAAGAGGTACAAAATTTCATATTGGCGAAAATGTAGGCATTGGTAAAGATCATACTATTTTTGCGCTATCAGATGGTTTGGTTAATTTTAGAAAAGGTTTCAAAGATCGTTCTTTCGTTAGCGTTCTTCCTAAATTATAATTTTATTAAAATTATTTATAAAGCATCTAACATTTGATTGTTAGATGCTTTTTTTTATATTTTTTAAAGTGATTTATAGACTCAAAATATTATAATAGTAATTTGAATTTACTTAGAGTCTTTCGAACCTGATTGATTAGAAAATAAAAAATCTTGCATTAACTTTTACATACATTTAATAAAAAAAGTGGTCGAATTGAAAAATCATAATGAAATCAATTCAACTAAATTTAAAAATCACAAAACGAGTTTTTTAAAATCAAAATAGGATAAAAATTACAAAGGTGTTTAAAAACTATTGGTTTTTAAACACCTTTGTATCTCAAACAAAATTTAAGATTTTGTTTCTTGGGTTTTTTTAGGTTTTTTGATTTTAATCACCAATTCTTCTTTACCTTCAGGGAAATCAACTAGCAAAATATCGCCTATTGACACTTCTCCTTTAAGAATTTCCTCAGCTATTGGGTCTTCTAAATATTTTTGAATAGCTCTGTTCAAAGGTCTGGCTCCATATTGTTGGTCATATCCTTTTTCAGCAAGAAAGTCTTTAGCTTTTTCTGTAAGCTCAATCGAATATCCCAAACCTAACAAACGATTAAATACTTTTATAAGACTTAAATCAATGATTTTGTGAATATCTTCTCTTTGTAAAGAATTGAATACAATTACATCGTCTAACCTATTCAAGAACTCTGGTGAAAAAGCTTTTTTAAGGGCATTTTGGATCGTGCTTTTCATCACATCGTCTTGTGTGTCTTTTTTGGATTTTGTACTAAAGCCAATTCCTGCACCAAAATCTTTCAAATCTCTCACACCAATATTAGATGTCATAATGATGATTGTGTTTCTGAAATCTACTCTCCTACCCAAACCGTCAGTTAAAATTCCATCATCCAAAACTTGAAGTAATAAATTAAAAACATCTGGATGAGCTTTTTCTATTTCATCAAGTAGAACTACGCTGTATGGTTTGCGTCTGATTTTCTCCGTTAGTTGACCACCTTCTTCATAACCTACATATCCTGGAGGCGCACCAACTAAACGAGATATTGAGAATTTCTCCATATACTCACTCATATCTATACGCACCAATGCATCTTCTTTATCAAATAAATAATTGGCCAAAGATTTGGCTAATTCTGTTTTACCTACCCCAGTTGGCCCAAGGAATATAAAAGAACCAATAGGTTTTTTGGGGTCTTTAAGCCCTACGCGGGTACGTTGAATGGCTTTTGCTAATTTTTCTATTGCTACACTTTGACCGATAACGATATTTTTCAAATCGTCATTCATTTTCAAAAGTTTCGATCCTTCATTTTGACCGATACGATCCACTGGGATTCCTGTCATCATACCCACAACTTCAGCAACATTTGATTCGTTTACAACATAGCGTTTTAGCTTTGTTTCTTCTTCCCAACGTAATTTAGCAGAATCTAATTGCTCTAAAAATTTCTTTTCTTTATCTCTTAATTGAGCTGCCTCTTCATATTTTTGACTTTTAACTACCCTATTTTTATCCCTTTTTACAATCTCTATTTGCTCTTCTAGCTTCACAATGTCAGCGGGAACGTGAATATTATTTATGTGCACTCTTGCACCTACTTCATCAAGTACATCAATAGCTTTGTCTGGAAGGAATCTATCACTAATATATCTGTCAGACAATTTCACACAAGCTGTTATGGCTTCGGGAGTAAAAGTAACATGATGGTGGTCTTCATATTTGTCTTTAATGTTATGGAGAATTTCTATGGTTTCATCCACAGTAGTTGCATCTACCATTACGATTTGAAATCTACGAGCTAAAGCACCATCTTTCTCAATATATTGACGATATTCATCTAAAGTAGTAGCCCCGATGCATTGAATGTCTCCCCTAGCTAAAGCGGGTTTGAACATATTTGATGCGTCTAGTGAGCCAGATGCTCCGCCTGCTCCTACTATGGTGTGTAATTCATCAATAAATAAAATGACTTCAGGTGATTTTTCCAGCTCATTCATGACCGCTTTCATTCTTTCTTCAAATTGCCCTCTGTACTTTGTTCCAGCAACTAATGAAGCCAAATCAAGTGTAACAACTCTTTTCCCAAATAAAACACGAGAAACTTTTTTCTGTACTATTTTCAAAGCCAAACCTTCAGCAATGGCAGTTTTACCCACTCCAGGTTCTCCAATTAAAATTGGGTTATTTTTTTTTCTTCTACTTAATATCTGAGAAACTCTTTCTATTTCTTTTTCTCTTCCTACTATTGGGTCTAATTTTTGTTCTTCTGCAAATTTTGTTAAATCACGACCAAAATTATCTAATACAGGCGTTCTTGATTTTTCAGCTGTACCTTTGGGTGCATCTTTATTTGCATTTCCCTGACCACTTGCACCTCCGCCAAAAATTCTGGCGTTGTCGTCTTCATTGTCATCTGTGTCTGATGATGCAGCCAAAGGATTGTGTGCATGGTATTCTAACAACTCTTTAACTAGTTCGTAATTTATTTCAAATTTTTCTAATATTTGAGTGGCTATATTATCTTTATCTCTCAAAATAGACAAAAGCAAATGCTCTGTACCAATCAACTCGCTTTTAAAAATTTTAGCTTCCAAATAGGTGATTTTCAAAACTTTCTCAGATTGTCTAGTTAATGGAATGCTAGATAAATTTTTTATTTCCGAAGTGGATGTACCTTTGGTTGCGAGCTCTACAGATTGTCTTAATTCTTCAAGCAAAACGCCCAATTTTTTCAAAAGGCTTACTGCTACCCCTTCGCCTTCACGAATAATGCCCAACAATAAATGCTCTGTACCAATATAATCATGACCCAGTCTTAATGCTTCTTCTCTACTTAAAGAAATTACCTCTTTCACGCGATTTGAGAATTTTGCCTCCATATCAGTTGTATATATTAATGATTTAGATTTGTTGGGTATTGAATTCAAGTATAAATATTGATATTTCCCATATCATAAACAAGATATTTTTGAAATTAGTTTCAAGTATTTATTTAAAATAAATTATTACAAATTTTTATGTGCGAAAATAGTTTTATAAACACAATTTTGCTTTTGGACCTTGATTCATAATTTCATGTAAAAAAGAGACTAAGCTCTTTTTTTGGAACTCATTTTCTAATTTTACTTCTTTACGTGTGTGTAAAGAAATTTGTTCTTTGGTTACTTCAAAGTATTCGTTAGTCAAATTTATTTTTTGGTTACTTTTGATAACTTTTAAATAAAACAACAAAATTTCATTGTTTAAATCGATAAGGTATTCGTATTTTTTTTCAAAAAATAAATTTATCATGTCTACATAATATATAAAGTAGGGCGCTCTTGAATATGACATTTGAATAGACTTATAATGTTGCTTTTGCCATTTTTGCTCATTATCTATTTTTACATCTTTAGTTAAAACCTTTGTACTGCTTCTTATATTTTTTAAAGGAACTGTTAACATTAATTCTCCTTGAGAATTCAATAAAATGCAACGATTTCTAAAGGTTTGCTTTGGAAAATTTTCATAAGCTTCTATTAAAATTTCTGGATTTGAAATAAAATCTGAAAGATATTTTGTTGAAGGAAAGTAGCTAGTTTGTAACATTTAATGATGTATAAAAAAAAGACCTCAATTACGAGGTCTTTAAATTTAATTATTTAATAAATAATAGTTCTCTGTATTTAACCAAAGGCCAATCTTCATCATCTACAATAAGTTCTAATTTATCTGCTGCATAACGAATTTTGTCAAAATATGCTTCTTTTACTTCATCGCAATATCTTTTTGCTCTCACAGAAACATCATCAATATTATTTAATTCTTTACGTTTTTCGATCATAGCATCAACATTTAATTTGATGGTATTGATATAAGAAGAAATTGATTTGATTGTATCTACTACCGCTGAAGAGTCTAAACTTAGCTCTTTCAAACCTCTTGCATTATCTATTAATCTTGATTGATATTTAATTGCTGTGGGTATGATATGATTTAGAGCTAGATCGCCAAGCACACGAGATTCTATTTGAACGTGTTTTACATAGTTTTCCAACATAATGTGGTGGTAAGCATGCAACTCACGAGAAGTCATAATGCTATTTCTTTCAAATAACTCTTGAGATTTTTTGGTAACATAAAAATCCAAAGCATAAGGAGTAGTTTTTACATTGTTTAAACCTCTTTTCTTAGCTTCTGCTACCCATTCTTCACTATATCCATTTCCTTCAAAACATATTTTTTTAGACTCAATTGTGTATTGTCTTAGTATATTAATGATAGCAACTTCTTTTTTTACGTTCTTTTTAATTTGAGCTTCTACATCGTCTTTAAATTTATTTAAAGCATCTGCTACAGCCAAATTCAAAGTCATCATAGGTATTGCGCAGTTTGCGGAAGAACCTACAGCCCTAAATTCAAATTTATTCCCTGTAAAGGCAAAGGGAGAAGTCCTGTTTCTATCTGTATTGTCTTTGATAATGGCTGGAATTTTGCTGATTCCTAATTTCAAATATACATTATCTCCTTTTGTAATTTTTACATTAGAATTTTTTTCTAATTCATTTAAAACATCAGTGAGTTCAGAGCCAAGATAGATAGACATGATAGCTGGAGGAGCTTCATTAGCACCTAATCTAAAATCATTTCCTGCAGAAGCGATACTTGCTCTTAATAAATCGGCATTATCGTGTACGGCTTTAACCACACAAACTAAAAAAGTTAAAAACTGAAGGTTTTCTTTTGGTTTTGAAGTTGGTGATAAAAGATTTTTGCCTGTATCAGTTCCTAAAGACCAGTTATTATGTTTTCCACTTCCGTTAATTCCTGCAAATGGTTTTTCATGAAAAAGTACTTTAAGGTGATGTTTTTCAGCTACTTTGCTCATCACATCCATCATCAATTGATTTTGGTCATTGCTAACGTTCACTTCACCAAAAGTAGGGGCGCATTCAAACTGACCTGGCGCTACTTCATTGTGTCTTGTTCTGATAGGCATTCCTAGTTTTTGACATTCAGTTTCGAAGTCAATCATAAAGTTATTTACTCTGGTTGGAATTGAGCCAAAATAGTGATCTTCTAATTGCTGACCTCTAGCAGGTGCATGTCCTATTACTGACCTACCACACATTACTAAGTCTGGTCTTGCATAAAACAAAGCTTCATCCACCAAAAAATATTCTTGTTCAGCACCTAATGTTGGAGTTACTTTGGTAATGTCTTTATCAAAATATTCGTTTAATACGGCTACCGCAGCTTTGTCTACAGCTTCTAATGATTTCAAAAGTGGACCTTTATTATCCAACATTTCACCAGTATAAGAGATAAAAATAGTTGGAATACAAAGTGTAATTCCTGAAGAGATTTCCATAATAAAGGCTGGAGAACTTGGATCCCAAGCAGTGTATCCTCTAGCTTCAAAAGTATCACGAATACCTCCGTTTGGAAAAGATGAAGCATCTGGTTCTTGTTGTACCAAGGTGCCGCCTTTGAATGATTCCATTACCAAACCATTAACTGGATCTACATCAAAAAAACCATCATGTTTTTCTGCTGTAGCTCCTGTCAAGGGTTGAAACCAGTGTGTGTAGTGAGTAGCTCCTTTTGAAATAGCCCACGTTTTCATACCTGCAGCTACTGCATCAGCGATATCTGGCTCTATGGTCTCGCCATTTTGGATAGCTGCTTTCACTTTTTTGTAAACAGGTGGAGGCAAGGTTTCTTGCATCGCTTTATTGTTGTAAACATTTACTCCGAAATAATCAGAAACTTTGGTAGATGGTGGCGTAAAATTTTTTGTTTCACGTTTGTTTACCAAATCTAATGCACTGTGTCTTAAATAAGCCATAATTTTATGTAGATGTGTTAAAATTGATTGATGAGCAAAAATAAAGTTTTTATTAATTATTAAACAAAAAACTGATTATTTTTTCATAAAAAGACCAAAAAAAATCAATTTTCCTTAAATTTTACTATTTTTAACTTCAAAAAACTCTAAAAACTTTATTATTTTAAAAATTAATGAAAGTTTATGCGTTGTTGCTTTACCTTAATTTCAAAGCAATTTTTATAATTTTAGTTTAAAAAATCATTTTTATACCTAAAATTTCACTCTTGTTTATTGATTGTTAAAAAATCGTCTTGTTTAGATTTTAACTCAAAAAACTAAATTAACGATAAAGAAATTACACTTTCTACATGATAAGTATGAGGGAACATGTCTAAAGGTTGAATTTTTTCTATTTTATATTTTGATTTTAATAATGCGATGTCTCGTGCTTGGGTAGAGGGATTGCAACTTACATAAACTAGTTTTAGCGGAGCTATTTCAAGTATTTTTTCGACTACTTGCTCATCCATACCTGCTCGTGCTGGGTCAGTAATGATTACATCTGGCTTTCCATTAGCTAAAATAAAATCATTTGTTAAGACTTTTTTCATATCTCCTGCAAAAAAACTAACATTCGAAATATGATTTGCTTCGGCATTAAACTTGGCATCTGCAATTGAACTTTCTACATAATCAATTCCAATTACTTTTTGGGCTTGTTTGGCCACAAACAAAGCGATTGTTCCTGTTCCAGTATATAAATCATAAACAATTTGAGTTGGATTTATATCTGCAAGGTTTCTTACTATTTTATATAATTGATAGGCTTGTTGGCTATTCGTTTGGTAAAATGATTTGGGCCCGATTCTAAAAGTTAAATCTTCCATTTTTTCGGTTAAAAACTTTTCACCTTTAAAAGAAATAACATCTAAATCTGAAATCGTATCATTTGCTTTGTTATTGATTACATATAATATGTGGTTTAAAACTGAAAACTGATTGGCAATCGCTTTCAAAAAAGGCAAAATTTCTTTGGATTCGGAAGAAAAAATCATAATCAACATCCAATCATTGGCTTCATTGCAGCGCAATATCATGTTTCTTAACCAGCCTTTTTGAGCTTTGGCATCATGAAAAGTAAACTCTTTTTTTAAAGCATAATCTTTGATAAAATTACGAATTTCATTAGAAGGTTCGGGTTGAAGCACACATTTATCTATATCAACAACTTTATCAAACCTTTTGGGTGCATGAAATCCTAAAACATTTGAGTCTTCTTTATCTGCTCCTTTGGGTTGAGCTTCAGAAAGCCATTGTTTGTTAGAAAAACTAAATTCTAGTTTATTTCGGTAAAATTGGGTCTTAGGAGAAGCAATAGTGTCTAGCACATCTTCAGGATTTACTCCAGCGATTTTCTCCAAACTATCTATAACTTGCTGTTTTTTAAACTTTAATTGAGATGAATAATTTACATGCTGCCATTTACATCCTCCGCAAACTCCAAAATGTGGACACAAAGGCTCTACTCTATCTGCAGAAGGGGAAATTAAATTCTGAATTCTAGCTTGGGCAAATTTCTTTTTGTCATTAAAAACCAAAATATCTGCTACATCCCCAGCAGCCGCAAATTCAATAAAGTGAACTTTATTTTCTATTCTAGTTACACACCAACCTTCTGAAGCGTATTTTTCTACTGTTAAATTTTCTAATGTGTAAGCCAATGTCGGTAAATTCAAATATTTCACGAAAATATAAAAAATAAAAAGCAATCATAACTTTATTTTAAATCTTTAGTTTTTTGATTTTTTTGCTAAATCAAAAAAATGTATTTTTATTCTAAAATAGGTGTGGGTTCTAACCAAATGCCATCTTCTTTGATTAAATCGATTAATAAATCTACTGCATGCAAAGATGAGACAGATTTATTTACTACATTCTGACCTCTATATAAAGCAATTTTATCTTTACCTACTCCAACATAGCCGTAATCTGCATCTGCCATTTCACCAGGCCCATTTACTATGCAACCCATAATTCCGATTTTTACACCTTTTAGATGATCAGTTCTTTTGCGTATCATAAAGGTTGTTTCTTGTAAATCAAATAATGTTCTTCCGCAAGAAGGGCAAGAAATATATTCTGTTTTGCTCATACGGGTTCTAGCGGCTTGTAAAATTCCAAAAGATGCATCGTTTGCTAGCTTTATTTGAGAAATCAATTGATTTTTATCTAATGAAATACTTGAAATATTATTCAAAAAAATTCCGTCTCCAAGTCCATCTATTAATAATCCGCCAACATCAGTAGAAGAATAAATTAAAAATTCATCATCACTTAAAAATGAGAATTCTCTCATTATAATCACAGGAGAGTGGTTATTATTCTCGTTTAAATAACAAAATAAACGCCTTATGGCTGCCAAAGCATGAGTATTTTGAGTCTTAAAAACCAAAACAACCGTTTTATCTTTATTAATTGTTTTAAAAAAATCTGTATTTATGCTTTTGTAATCTGTAGAAACAAAGTTCAATGCTGGATGTTTTGGAGTATCTAGCATCAAAAACTCTTCTGAAGTAAATAAAGGAAACTTATTGGTTTGGTCTACTATGTTTCGCCATGTTTTAAAATCCAAAATCTCTTTTGTGCCGTTAGGCAACATAAATGGAATTTCATTCTTGCCTGAATATATATAATCTGTACCCAAATCACTCATATTCCATTTATCTGTGAGCGCTATATAATGCAAACCTATTGATTTAAGATCTTTAAAATCAATATTTGGCAAACTGCTTAAATCACTTATTACTCTGGGTACATTAGCACCACCAACATTAAGAACCTCTATACTTTTTCTTCTTGTATATTGATAAGGTTGAATAGTATTTGATTTTATTTCAGCTATTGGCTTATGATTTTCCCTATTCAAATATCTATTTACCAATACTTTAGCTATAGGAATTTCAGCTTCTGGTTCTTCTGTAAGAGAAACTCTAACCGTGTCACCCAAACCATCTTCCAGAAGTGCACCTATCCCGACTGCAGATTTTATTCTTCCATCTTCTGCTTCTCCAGCCTCTGTAACGCCCAAATGTAAAGGATAAGGTTTTAGACCTTCCTCATTTAATTTATTAACTAAAAGTCGATAAGCTTGCACCATAACTTGGGTGTTGCTGGCTTTCATGGAAACTACAATATTATGGTAACTTTCACTTTCAGCAATGCGAATAAATTCTAATGCCGATTCAACCATTCCTAATGGCGTATCTCCATAGCGACTAAGTATTCTATCAGACAGCGATCCGTGATTGGTACCAATTCTTAAGGCTGTACCATATTCTTTGCAAATATTTAAAAGTGGAATAAATTTATCTCTAATTTTATCTAATTCTTCTTGGTAGGAAAAATCAGTATATTCTATTTGCTCAAATTTCTTTTTGTCAACATAATTTCCTGGATTTATTCTTACTTTTTCTACCAATCTAGCTGCCATTTCTGCAGCATTAGGCGTAAAATGAATATCAGCAATTAATGGAGTAAAATAACCTCTTTCCCTTAAACCTTTCTTTATATTTTCTAGATTTTTAGCTTCTTTTAGACTTGGAGCCGTAATCCTTACGTACTCGCAACCTGCTTCAATCATTCTTATAGATTGCTCTATGCTTCCTTTAGTATCCATTGTATCTATTGTAGTCATAGACTGAACACGTATAGGAAAATCGCTACCCATTGGCAAATCGCCAATATTTACTGTAATTGTTTTGCGTCTGGAGTAGGTCGTTAGAGAATTGCAATAAATAAAGTTTGGGTTCATAATTGAAAATAAATTTTTCTTTTTTGTAAATATATAAGTTGAAAGTAATGTTTGCAAACATATTAAATATGCAATATATTAATAATGAACACTTTATATTAGATATAACTTTTGCAATTTAATAATAAAACAGATATTTAAAGTTAATTCAAACAGCGTTTTTGTAAACATCAAGCAATATTTTTTTTTCATTTTGCCAGCATAAAATTTGTGAAGCCAACAAGGTATTTTCAAACATTAATTTATATAAATCTGGATTTTCGCATATTGTTTTGATTTCAGATGCTAAATCACGCCCTAAAATCGGAGATTCTACAAGTTTTATACATGAAAACTCATTTTTAAGTTTTTCTGTTTCTGGAACTTTACTTGCCAAAACGGGTAAACCTGCCTGAATATAATCATAAATCTTGTTTGGACTTGAAATTTTATAATTCAAATGCATAGGATTTTCTAAAGATAAACCCATGTGAGCTTTTATGGTTATTTCATGTAATTTTTCAAATGCAACCATTCCAAACATTTTAACTTTTTCTTGTGCATTTTCTGATTCTATTAATTTTTTAATGTTTTCACTTAAATCCCCCTCTCCTATTAAATACAATTGATAAAAATCAGGCAAAAAACGCATCGCTTTTACCATAGATTCTATACCTCTGTCTTTGTTTATAGCACCTTGATACAAAACAATTATAGGCTTTTCGATTTTTTTTTGCTCAATGAAATTATCTTTTTTTATAGGTAAATTTCTTACTACGATTGGTTTTTTTAAACCATAAGTTTGTTCAAATAAATTAGCTAATGATGAATTAACGGTGATAAAATTTTGTACTTTTGGTAAAAGGTATTTCTCTAAATTCGACCATATTTTACGAACAAAGTTTCTATTTTCTAATTCGGGCAAACCTGTAAAAAATTCATGACTATCATAAATTAGAAACTTATTTTTAAATCTAGTATATAAAAATGAAGCCAATAAGGTATCTAAATCGTTTGAATGAATGTATTGAAAATCAGATTTCAACATGTAAAAAAAAATTCTAATATTAAATTCTAAGTAAAAAAAAGGTCCCTTTTCAAACCAAAGTTGTAATCTTTTTGTGTGATATTTTCTAGGTAATAAATCTTGACTACCTTTTTTCTTTCTGCCTAAAAGCAAAACATCATATCCTTCCTCATGCAATGTTAGGCTTGCTCTATTTACCCTTTGATCTCCTACTAAATCGTTAGTAACTACCTGTAAAACTTTTTTTGTCATGAATTTTAGGAAGCATAGAAATAGAAGTAAATTTTAAAAAAAATTTAGGAATAAATTAAATTTATGTTTTATAAAATTTTTATTAAAATTATAAAATCCCTACAATGTTTCACAAACTTTTAAACTAAAGTTTTTCAAGTAAATGATTTTAAATTGTATTTAAGGGGCACAAATATAGGAATTCTAAAAATAAAAGCTAAATTTGGCTTACAACTAAATAATTTTGAACGATTTAGAATAATCAACACAAGAATTTAAGGTTAATTAAAGTAACCTTTTTAAAAAAAATCATTTAATAGAATTAATTCAGTAAAAATATTTTCAAAAACTAATTTTAATTAAAGCGTTTATATTTTAATTTTTACGTTAAATATAAAAACATTTTTTAAAACTCTTTTTAATTTGAACCAAACAAAATTTTCCTTTTTTTAACAATTTTTATTTAACTTACAACTTTAAAACCTCAAGCAATATTTGATGAAAAAACCAAAAAATGTAGATAAACCAATCAACACCAATTCTAAATTTAACAAAAAGAAAGAAACTCCCAAACCTTTGAGCAAAATTTGGGGCGCTTTAAAAGAAAATGGCGATTTTGATTTTGAAAATTATGGCAATGAAATTTTAAATAAGCCAGAAAAACAAGAACCTAATTTTGCTGAACCTAAAAAAATAACCGGAGGGCTTCAAGGAGCAATTGCACACGTGAATTCTCGTTTTGGATTTATTATGGTAACTGGTTTTGACGAAGATTTTAAAGTGCTTACTGAGGATATGCTGGGTGCTTGGGATGGAGATATAGTTGGTTTTGAATTGATAAAATCAAGAAATTCTGATAAAACCGAAGCTAAAGTAACCCAAATTATTGAAAGAAAACGCACAGAAATAGTGGGGGAACTTAAAATAAACAAAACAATCGGCTTTGTAATTCCTGATAGTAAAAGATTGCATAATGACATTTTTGTAGATATTAGAAATTATAATGGCGCAAAAAATGGTGAAAAAGTAATAGTAAAAATTAAAGAATGGTCTTCTCGAAAACGAAAAGCAGAAGGAATCGTTACCCAAATTCTTGGAAAAGCAGGTGAACACAACACAGAAATGCATGCCATTATGGCGGAATTTGACCTTCCCTTTGGATTTGATGAAACTTTGGAAAATGAATCAGCTGGGATTTCTGATATAATTTCCGATTATGATATTTCACAAAGAAGAGATTTTAGAGGAACACCCACTTTTACCATTGACCCTGAAGATGCAAAAGATTTTGATGACGCACTTTCATTTTATACATTACCCAATGGGAATTTTGAAATTGGAGTCCATATTGCTGATGTAACTCATTATGTAAAAGAAGGAAGTAATTTGGAAAAAGAAGCATATAGAAGAGCCACATCAGTATATTTGGTAGATAGAGTGATTCCTATGCTGCCTGAAAAACTTTCTAATAACCTTTGTTCTTTAAGACCCAATGAAGATAAACTTACTTTTTCTGTGGTTTTTGAAATCAGTGAAAATGCAGAAATAGCAAAGACTTGGTTTGGAAGAACCATTATCCATTCACAAAAAAGATTTTCTTATGAACAAGCCCAAGAGATTTTGGAAGGTGCGGAAGGAAATTTCAAAAATGAAGTATTGTCTTTAAATACACTTGCACAAAAATTTAAAGCAAAAAGAATTAAAAACGGAGCCATAGGTTTTGAAACGGTTGAAGTAAAATTTAAACTTGATCCTGATGGTGTTCCTTTAGAAATTTATCCTAAAGTAAGAAAAGAGGCGCATAAACTTATTGAAGAATTTATGCTATTGGCCAATAAATATGTAGCAGAATTTGTATTTAATCTTAAAAAAGCCGAAAAAGATAAACTTGGTTTATAGAACGCACGGTTTGCCTGATGCAGAAAAAATTGATTCTTTAAGGCTTTTTGCTGGTCGTTTTGGATATAAATTTGATACAGAAGAAAGCCGATTACCACAATCTTTAAACAAATTGTCTGAGGAAGTGGAAGGTAAACCCGAAGGAAATATATTGCAAAATTTAGCTATTAGATGTATGGCAAAAGCCAAGTATACTTCAGTAGAAGATGGGCATTTTGGTTTGGCTTTCAAACATTATTCACATTTTACCTCTCCCATTAGGCGTTATCCTGATATGATGGCTCACAGACTTTTACAAAGATACCTTGATAAAAAAGGCTCTGAGGATCGCATCAAACTTGAAGAACAATGCAAGCACTCATCTGAAAAAGAAAAAAAAGCGGCTGAAGCTGAGCGAGCCTCTATAAAATACAAACAAGTGGAATTAATGGCTTCAATGCCCAAAATACCTATGAAAGGAATCGTTTCAGGTGTTACAGATTGGGGTGTTTATGTAGAAATTACCCAAACGCGTTGTGAAGGTATGGTTAGATTTCAAGATATTAAAGACGATTTTTTCGAATTTGATAGCAAATCAATTCGTGCTTTTAGTAAAAAAACAGGTAAATCTTATACTTTGGGAGATGAAGTTTGGATAAAAGTAAAACAGGCACATCTTGATAAACGAGCTATCGATTTGGTTTTTGTAGAAACCGAGAAATAGTTATACTTTAAATTTTTTAGGAATATTTTAGATACAAATCGATAGTAAAACAATTGTTCACCGATTTTTTTAATCATTTCCCTTTTATTATTCAGCTAAAATAAATGGAATAGAAAGAGAGATGAACTATTTTTAAAACCAAATAATTAATAATTGCACCTAATACTGCCGAATTTTATTTTTATCAAGCGACTTATTTAAAAGTTCAAAAATTTAGATTAATTTAATATTGCACTATTATAATTTTTTGACTATTTTATTTTGAAAAAATCTTTGTTTTTTTAAAAATAAATGAAAATAAAATCTAAAAATGTAAAATTAGTCTCAAAAAGTTGGTTTTTATTCTTGATGTTTTGCAACGACTTTACTTTTTTTAGCTGAATGAGGTATATTCGAATTAATAATTGTTAGTATTCAATAAAACCGATTTTATACTATATATTTTATTATTTTTGCAATTAAGTAGCCGAATAAGTTTTATTTTAATTGATAACTTGATTGTGTTATAAAAAAAATCAATTTCCTCGATTTAATAGTTTTGAGAGAAAAATAGCTTACAAATTCATTAAGATTTTATAAAATTGAAAACAATTAAAATAATTCTAATTTCAATATTAGGTATAATACTTCTGTTATTAATTATAGCAGCATTTGTAAAAAAAGATTACTCAGTTTCTCGTGAGATAACGATAAACAAACCCAAAAAAGAAGTTTTTGATTACATTAAATGCATACAAAACCAAGATAATTTTAGCAC
>JAAFJZ010000199.1 GCA_013298205.1 Cytophagales bacterium | reverse complement strand
GCTGGCAAATTTATAAAAAGATAAATCAGGACAAGGCAAAACAAATATTGAAAAAGATGTATGAAATTTTAAAGCCTGGAGAAGAAATGGGTTTTAGTTCAGAAAACATTGAGGATATGGAATTTGGCAAAACTAAGATTAAAAAATAGGTGCGTATGATAATTCAAGTTTTGAAAGATAATATAGTGTAGCATTATTATACAAAAATGCCAGAAAATCTTACATGACTATTTATTTATATGTTGTTTTTTAAAGCCGTAATTTATGTTTTAGTTATAATTTAAAATTATAAAACCATATTTTTAGCATTTTAAGGTGATTTAATATTCATTATTTTTATTTTTGGTACACGCCTTTAATTTTAATTTTAATTTTAATTTTAATTTTAATTTTAATTGGTTCTTCTATCATTTATACGGAGCTACCCGAATTCAACTAAGACCCTTCGTCTTAAATTGTCAAAACTATGAAATCCAAACGACCTTCTTATGATACCTCTAATGCCATTGTTTAATCCCTCAACAACCGCATTTGTGTGTCGTTTGTGAAAGAAGTTTAAAACTTTATCTTTCCAATTATTAAGTGTTTTGAGGAACTTGCCAATGGGTACATTCTCTAATTTTTTTGCTTTTTCTTGCCACTCTTCTACTTTTTCAGTCGCAGCGGCTTTGCTCATATCTGTATCAAAAACCGTTTTTAACTCTGTTCTTAACTCATAGACTTCTTGTAAAGCTGGGCTTACTTCAAAAGCTACTTTCAACGCTTTTTTTTCATCTTCTGACAATTTTTCAGGGCTTTTTAATAAACTCCAACGAATGTGTTTGAAGGCTTCTTGCTCAGGGCATGCTTTGCGTAAGTTTTTGCGAGTGGCATCGAGTGCCTTGTTGAGGTGAACAAAAAAATGATAACGGTCTATTACTGTTTCCGCCTTGGGAAATAAATCTGTTGCAAGGGTGGAATAAGCATCCCACATATCACAACTAACTACCTCAATCTGATTACAAAAATCTTCTCCCTTCTCCTTAAAATAAGCTATAAGTGTTTCTTTCTGCCTATTTTCAAGAAAATCTAAAATAAGCCCTCGCTCTAAATCTACCAAAACGCAAGCATAATTTTTCTTTCCTTTTTTAACGGAAATCTCATCAATACCCAAATAACGCACCTCTTGCCATACTTTGCGTTTTTCTATTTGTTTATCTGAATAATGTTTGTAGATATTGTTCACAGATAGCCAAACAACATCTTCTTTAATGCTTACTTGATTGATACAGAGGTTGTCTGACAAAAAATAAAGATATTCCTCATAACGAGTAGTCATGGTTTTACTAGCTTCTACAAAAGAAAATGATTCATTAAAATAACGGTTACAATCTTGGCAGAAAAATTGACGAACTCTCAAATGTAAATAGACTTTCCTGCCCAATAGTGCCATATCACGGACTGTGCGTTCTTGATACATTCGTACAGAACTACTAGGACGCAAGCAAGAAGGACAAACACAAGTTGAAGAAGTATTTTCGCAATAAATATGTGCTTCTTTATCCGAAATTGAACAATCCAAAACACTTAAGTTGGGAAGATTCAACAGTAATTCAATGTTAATTTCCATTCGGCAAAGATACAAGTTTCATATCAAAAAATTTAATTTCCGTATAAGTCATAGAAGAACCATTTATTTTGAAACTCTTCGGTATATTTTGTAAAATTAGGGTTTTGCGGTGTGATATGGTCTGTTGTATTTTCTAAACGCTTAGCATTAAATTTATTTTTAAACTCTATTGGCGTTAAAGGTCTTGCTCGCTTATTTTCATTTTGTCTCAAATTATTTTCATATTTCCAAAGTACGTATTTAATGTTTCCGTGATAATGCCAATTACTATTGAAATAGTTTTTACAATTTCCATTAAAGTTCCACCAATCTTGAAAACCTCTATCAACATTGTATTTTAAGTCACTTTCAAGTTTGGCAGTATTACCTGAATAATGTTTTGCAACCGAATGTAAACCGTTAGTTCGGTAATCAGCAATTTTGTATTCAAGTTTAAACAAAATGTTCTCTATTAACTTTGAAATGTTCTCTATTATATTAGGTTCATTTTTATGATAGTGAAAGAGTTTTACCAAAAGAGGCATTGAATTTTGAGTATCTAAAATTAATACATCAGCAACAGAACAATTTTGTTCGGATTGCTTTTCTATTAACTCTATTGAGACAAAAGTTTCTTTAAGATTATTTACAAAATCCTTAATCCATTTTTCTCGGGTTGAGTTGTCAGATATTTTGTTTAATTCGTCTTTCACATTTTTCAAAGGACTTTCCCAACCAGAAAGAAATGCTGTATTGTGGAAACCTAAAACTTGGTCTTCGTTAAATGTAATTCTTTCAGATTGTTTATAAATATCAGAAAATACGGTTTCAATATTTCTTATTTGACTTTCAGGATTGTCATTTTCAGAAACTGCATAAAGTTTATGCATTAAAAAAGCTTTTAATTTTTCTAATGTTGTAAGGTCTTTTCCTCTATCATTTTGAAAGGCGAAAATTTGAGTTGCTTGAACTTTATCTGTAACTTCAAATGTAGTTACAACTGCGTCATCAATTATTTTTTTCCAATTTAAAATGTCGTTTAATTCAGCTTTTTTGAACAACTTTTCAAATGCTCCCTTTGCAATACTTATTCTTCTGGAAGAAGAAGTTTCCTGTATTGCTTTGTCGTTATTTTCGTAAACAAAACTTGCAAAAAATGGATTGTCGTAAGCAACTGTTTCAAACTTGTAATTTTTCCCAAGTTTTATATAGTTTTCTCTTATTCTCCAAATCTCAATTTCGTTTCCTTCATTATCTACCAATTTACCATTTTGCTTTTCTCTGTTTTCAAATTCGTTGATTAGACAACTAAAAAAAATAATTACGGTTGTAAGTCTTTGTTGCCCGTCTATTACCCAAAATTTTGTTTCCTTGTTTTCGTCTTTCTCAAATAGGAAATGACCCAAGAAGTATTTTTTCTTTGGATTTTGGTCTTTTATGTCAATAATAAACTGCTCAATTTGTTTTCTATCCTTTTAAGCTCCCAAGAATATGCTCGTTGATATGCCGGAATTGCAAACTGAATTCCGTCTTCGTGAAATAATTTTTTGATTGTTGTTTGTCGTTCCATTTTTGTCTGATTGTGATTATTGAGTGTGGTTTGTTATGCTTGCAGCTAACGTCTTGCGGCTTGGCAAAGGTACAAAAATTCTTGGCGAAGCCAAAAAAATTTTGGGACTTTCGCAAAGCCGTAGTTGTGCGAAGGGCGAGCCTAGCGAGCACTTCTCACAACTACGGCCAAGTCGCCACTGCGTTGTGAGGGAAGGCGAGCGGAGCGAGACTTTCCTCACAACGGTTTGCAGCTACCCGAAGGGCGGGACTTTTACCACAAAACTGTCAATATACCACAAAAGTTGATGCGAGGTAGAATGTTCAATTAACCACTGAACCCGCTTTTTTGCAAAACCGCTGTTATAGCCAGTGGTTCTTGTCGTCCGTCCTTGCAAACCATTGTCAATACTACGTTTCTCAGTCTTTGTCGTGTCGGGTTGTGCGGTCGTGTATTTTTTATTTTCTAAAGGGAAGGAGATTTTTTTTATTTCAATTTTGTCTGGGTGGGAAAGGTGGAAGCTCTTTTGCAAACTTTGGTCTGTGCTTGGGCTTGTGTGGCTTGCAAATGTGCTTACACATGGGCGATGGCTGTTAATATTGTCTATACGCTTTTTCATGTGCTTGTTTAATTTGGTCAGCCAATGATTTAGGTTCTATAACTTTCATGTTGTCACCGAATGAAAGTAGTTCCATAACAAGGTCATGTGTCAGGCAAAGTTTAAGTTTAATTTTCATTTCTGCTTCAGTGTCCACCAAAATTTCTTGAGTATTGTGTAATGGGAGTGTTTTGATATACTTACCTTGAAATGGGTCAAATGACAGAATGATTTCTTGGGGTTCTTCGTCATTTGGGCTAATAATACCAAAGCAATAGCGGTAGCTTTCTTCTATACTATAGTTTTCTGGATACTGATAGGTTTGATTTGTTATTTCAAGGTTTGTCAAACGGTCGAGAGCAAAACTTTTGATGTTTTCATCTTTGCTGTCTTTAGCCATTATATACCAACGGTTCTTAAATTCTTTTAAGGCATAAGGTTCTGCTAAACGTTGGCTTAATTCTTCTTCCCAAAATTTTTGATAGGTAAATTTTATTTGAAGTCTGTTTTTAATGGCATGAAGCAATCTATACAAATTTTCTGTTCCTTGTGGTCTACGTTTTTCCAAATGAATAAATGGGGTTAAATCTTGTGCAAAGTTTAAAGAATTGAACATATCAAATGCCTCCATCATTCTTTGAAAATTCATATTTTCATTTTCGTTTTGGCTAATGAAATAGCCCTTTTCAGATTTTGAATACTCAATGTCAATTCCAAAAACATTTCTGATTTCCTTAAGATCTCTTTGAAGTGTTCGTTTTGAAAAACCAATTTGTAAACTTTCATCTAGCATTTGTAGATAATCTAGTTGATTATCTACAAATGCTTGCAATTCTTGATAAGTTGAATAAGGTTTTACTTTCAGCTTTTTGAGAATAAGCAAGTAACGGGATATATAGCCTCTTTTTGACATATTAATTCTTATTTACTATTTATACACACATTGTATGATTGTGTAAAATTAGAAAGAGAAGACTGATTAGACGTTTGATGAATATGACCAAATAAATGATACTTTGGCTTTGCTAGATTAACAAACGTTAATAGTTTACTACAACCTAAACCTTCATCTAATATTGAGTAAGCAGGGCCATGCGTAAGTAAAAAATCAATTTTTTTATTAACAATAGGATCTTCATGAAGCCAAGGCCTTGCTGGTATTGAGTAAAAGCAAATTTTATTAATGAGCGTTTGTTTGTTTTCTAAATAGATAACATTTTTTGGAACTATCATTTTTGCCATTGATGGTTCTAAATCAAATATTAAATCATGATTACCTGCTACAAATATTTTATAACTAGCTTTTTGTACTGAAAACCAGCTAAAAAAATCGAGTAACTGCTCTTCATTTCCATCTGTACAGGCATCGCCACAATGAATTAAAATATCGCAGTTTGGGATGTCAATTTTGCTGTGCAAACCATGGGTGTCGGAGATTGCGATTATTTTCATACCTATATGGTTTAACTCAATCATTTTTTTGCTTTTAGTATTTCGATGCTTAGATATGATTAATTCGTTCCTGTAAGTGCTAAAACTGCTTTTTCTCTGTTTTCAAATTGAATTCTGTTTTCCCATTCAAAGTTTTGTGTCCAAACATATTTTTTAGAATTACAATCAAATGAAATTTGTTTATTGTCGCATTCAAAATACTTCCAATCATTCACTGAACGTTGTGGGTAGTATGAAATATCGGTTAATTTATTTTGAGTTTTCAATTCAATAA
>JAAFJZ010000198.1 GCA_013298205.1 Cytophagales bacterium | reverse complement strand
ATTTGTTTTCCCGAACATTCCGATTTGTTCTCCTACAACTGGAATTGAAGCAAAATAAAAATAAGCATATTTTTTAAAAAATAGTCCATCTGGCGTATATTTGAGGTTATATGAAAGGAAAGATAAGCACTTATTTTAGTTATGGCAACTTCTACAAATCCAAAGCAGAAATATTCTACCCCAAAACGATTGAAGAAATAAATGGAATTTGCAGTCTTGCTCGAGAAAAAAATAGAAAAATTTGCATAGCAGGCAGTTTTCATTCTTTTGATAACCAAAATTCGGGCAACGATATTGTCATTTCACTCAAAAAAATTGATTTCATAACTTTTGATTCCAAAAATTATACCATAGAAGTAGGGCCGGGCACAAATTGGGGCAAAATTCTAAAAGAAGCATACAAACACCATTGCGTGCCTTTCATTTGTATCACGGGTAGCAAGCCAACGGCTGGTGGAACCTTATCTGCCCATACCAATTCTGTTTTTACTCCTGCTTTGGGCAAGGAAGGAAAGCATTGCGTAGACTTTGATTTACTCACCACAGACGGCAGACTTTTAAAATGCTCAAGAACTGAAAACTCGGAATTTTTTTATGGAGCGATTTCAGGTTTGGGTATCTTGGGGTTCATAACTCGTATCAAATATCAACTTTTTTTCATTGGTTCCGATTATCAAATTAAGTTAAAATGCCAATATTGCGATTCTATAACTAACTTAGAGACAAGTTTTAATTTAAGAGCATCACAATCTTTACTTCAAATTGAAGACCTAAAAAGCCAATCTTCATTATTTTATATTGAAAAAGGAGAATACAAATATGTAATTTTCGACCGAAGCTATGAAAAAGTAGCTAAAAAGGAAAAATCTCATTTCAATATTTACTTGTATATCGCTTCAGTTATCACTTTTGTGATCAGATTTTTTCCTAATTATGCCAATAAAATCATGCAAGAAGATCGGTATAAACCTGAAAGTGAAAAAAAAGTATTAAAAGGCTTGAAACGAATTTATTATGGCACATTTTGGGCAGAGCCCGATTACATTTGGAATAAATACATTAGCAAATTACTTTCTGTATTTGGGTACAAAGCCAAGCTATACCAAAATTCTTATTTTGTTCCTCTTCAAGATAATCAAGTGAGTACCTTTGTAAAAATAACTTGTGATTTACTCAAAAAATATAAGCTTAACTTCACCATGTTTGATGTGATGTATATACCTAAAGATGAACCTTTTATATTATCATCTTCAAAAGAAACGGACGGGTTTTATGTAAATACTACTTTTTTTGATCGTACAAATGTGAGCAATTTAATGGCTTTTTACGAAGAACTAAATCAGCTTTGCTTACAAATGAATGGTAAAATGAATTTGGTCAAAAACCTTTTCTGTAAAACTGAAATATTAGAGAAAATGTATGAAAAAGAAACGAAAGAACTTTTGATTCTGAAAAATATTTCTGACAAAGATAATTTGATTCAATCTAATTTCTTCTTAGAAAAATTCCCTAAAACATTTACAAAATAACTGTTAAAAATTAGTGTTTTAAATTTATAAAACATTAATTTTTAACAGTTTATACTGCCAACATATTAAATGGTAATTCTAAAATTTCACTAAAATTTTCACCAGCTTCTTGCATTTCTTCATCATCTTTTAAGTAATACCAATTGATCACTACTGGAATACCAGAGTTATTCAGGTTAGCAAATCTTTCTAATACGTCTAAAATACATTTTGCAGAACTCGTATTAAAATATTTGAAAGATACACCTACTTTTGTAACGGGTTTAGGGTTAAAGCCATAATTATCCAACCAATCTAAAACTGGTTTGTAAAATACAGGTGCATTTTCGCTAGCTGACATTCCTTTAATTTCCATAAAGCCTTGATGGCTATCTATGAAGACGAAAGGGGTTTTGGGTGTAGGTTCTATTTTTAGAGAATCCATCTCTTATATTTAAAATGATTTAGTTTATATTCTTATTTATTGAAATTTGTAAGCTAAAAAAAGTATTTTCTTTATCTATTGGTGTAAAAGAATAATTTAATTTTTGATTTGAGCGCCTTGCGATGTCAATAAAACCAAGACCTGCACCACCTTTATCTGAAAACGTTTTATTTTTTAATGTTTTGTTATAGAGCTGTTTTAACTGATCATTATCTAAAGAATTTATCTCCTCTAAAGATTTTACCAATTGTTCTACTTTTTCATTTGCAACGTAATTTGCAGTGATTACTTCATAACAATCAACATTTGTATCGATCATAAAAAGAACTGAACCCGAATCGTAATTGATAACAATTTCTTCATTGGTTTCAACTTCATTTTTTTCGATATGCGATGTCAAGTTTTGTAAACATTCTAGCATAACCCCGTAAACCTTTTTTCTAATATTCAAATTAGACTCTATACTTTCCAAACGATCTGAAATAATCATCAATAGAGAATCTACTAACTCAACAGAAACATTCCCTTTGAACGAAAGAGAAATACTATTGGGAAGCATTTTTTTATGTAATTCTAATGCACTATTTACCATAAACAACCGTATAGATGTCTAAATTAATTATGTTGTTATCAAATCTAGGGTTAAAGTTAGCATTAGATTTGATAAAATCTAAATTTTGTATATAAATTTTAATTTTAAAATCAAAAAACAGAAAATTTAGATTGATTTTGAGTTTAAACGAATAATAAAGAACATTGTTTTACAAAGAAATAATTTTGATTTTTTTTTAATTATTACACTCCTCCCCTTTTTAGCTATCAAGAACTCATATTAATTACTAAAGAACCAACTTCAAAATAATATTAACTTAGTCGAGCCATCATTTCAAGCCTCCTACGTTTATTAAGTAGGCTTTTCATTCTATATTTTATGCTTTCATGAGTAAATTCTCCATCTCGTAATCTAACTTTTCCATTTATAATTTGTAACTACTAAGCTTAAGTACCAACTCCAATCGAAATGTGTTGTCAAAAAATCAAAAATATATTTTGACATTTAATTAATTAGACTACTTTTGTCCAAACAATAATTGTCTAATGAAAACCTTTGGAGAAATCATAAAATCGAAACGCGAAGAACAAAATCTGTTGCTTCGTGAAATTTCTGCTTTGACTAATATTGACCAATCTATCATAAGCAAATTAGAAAAAGGGGAAAGAAAAGCTTCTCGAGAACAAGTCTTGAAACTTGCTACAATTTATAAATTACCTGAAAGCGATTTAATAATTTCATGGCAAAGCGACAAAGTCGCTTATGATTTAATGTTAGAAAATGATGCCGATAAAATTTTGAAAGCGGCATCATTAAAAGTTAAATATCTTAAAACCATTAAAAAATGAAAAAAAACTTATTATCATTATTTACTGGTTGTGGTGGAATGGACATTGGTTTTGAAGGTGGCTTTAAAATTCCAAAAGCAACAATTAACACTGACATACACAAAGACTGGATTCAAAATGAAGATGAAATATATTATTATTTAAAAGAAACATTTTTTGAAACAAAATTCGCAAACGATATTAGCGAACATGCAAAAATTGCTTGGAACGATTACTTTTCAAAAAAACGAGGTCACGACCTGAATGGAACTTTTAGAGTAGGCAGCATAGTAGATATTGTAAAAGAATATCAAAATGGAAACAAAAAAGTATTTCCTAAAAACATAGAAATTGTTACTGGCGGTTTTCCTTGCCAAGATTTTAGCATAGCCGGCAAACGTAAGGGGTTTAATTCACACAAAGACCATCACGGAAATATTATAAATTCAGATATTCCAACAGAAGAGACGAGGGGCAAACTTTATATGTGGATGAAACAAGTTGTTGAAATTACTTTACCCAAAATTTTCATTGCTGAAAATGTAAAAGGGTTAGCAAATTTAGGAGAAGTAAAAGAAATTATACAATCAGATTTTTCTAATATTAATGGAGATGGTTATTTAGTTTTATCCCCTAAAGTTTTACATTCTGGTCATTACGGAGTTCCACAATCAAGAGAAAGAATAATATTTATTGGATTTAAAAAATCTGCACTTACAAAAGAAGCGTTGAAAGAATTATCGAAAAGTGATATTTCAGAAAAATATAATCCTTATCCAGTTGCAACACACAGATTAAACGGAGAAATGCATTATTCATCTGTTGAACACTTGATGGCAACATTTACAAAGAGTAAAGAGGTGTTGTCGGACTTAAAGGAACCTGAAGACACATCTGATTTATCTCAAATGCACTATTCAAAAGCAAAGTTTATGGGTATTCATTGCCAAGGACAAAAAGAAATTGAATTAGAAAAACTTGCTCCAACAATACGTTCAGAGCATCACGGAAATATTGAATACCGAAGACTTAAGCTTTCAAACGGTGGAAAAAAAATCAATGAATTACAAAAAGGACTTAAAGAAAGGCGATTAACCTTGCGTGAATGTGCAAGAATACAGACGTTTCCAGACGATTTCAATTTTGTAATATCGAATAATGAAAAGAATACGAAATTTTCAGTTAGTCCATCTGTAGGTTATAAATTAGTAGGAAATGCAGTTCCTCCTCTATTAGCATACCACATTGCGAAAAAGATAGAATCAAACTGGAAATTCTATTTTAATTCTTTGTAATTTCGCCTAAATTCATAATTTAGGCGAAATGGCTAAGGAAATTTATAAAGTATTCAGCGAGAAGTTATTAATAAGTAAGATAAAGGAAAAACTTCCCTTTCTTTTTCAGCTAGCCGAAATTGACAACTCTCGTGATGGGAAGTTAGGGATGGAAATTGGATCAGCTAGAGAACGAATTGTAATTGCACTTCTCATTTATAAGTTTGGAGAGAAAAACATCAAAACTGATATAGCAATAACTGAAAGCGAAATAGATGTTATTGTTTTTGATGAACCAATTTCAATTAAAACAGTAACAAATAAAAATGTTGTTGGTGTAAAATTAATTTGGACTGTTGATGCTCAAAAGGCATTAGCATTTATAAATAACTACACTCCTGAATGTGATATTTTATTTGTTCATATAAATTGGGGTGGAAAAGGTGCAATGTATCTGTTGTCTAAAGAAGGACAAATAGAAATTTTAAAAAAACATGGGAAAGCTTTTTATTTCAAATTGCCAAAAGCAGGAACAAATCCTAGAGGCGTTGAAATTACTAATGAAGCAATCAATAAACTTGTAGAACACTCTTCAACTAAAAAAATAGAAATTGATTGGAGCAGGGATGAATCTGTAGAATACAATTCTTATGCAAGGTGGGTAAACCATTGGAAAGAAAAATAACAATTTTTATAGCACTGGATACATCTGACAAAATAGCGAACCGACAAAAAAGCCAGCTGGTAACATTTAGCCAAGTAGCGAAAAAGCCCTCGCAAAAAAAGCCCATTCGAGATTTGAGTCAGGAGGGGCTTTTTTGTTACTTGGAGTTGGCTGATCACCCGGCAATCTGCTAGGTGGTTTTGTATC
>JAAFJZ010000197.1 GCA_013298205.1 Cytophagales bacterium | reverse complement strand
GGGGAGATAAAGGGTTTTACTTAGAAACACCAAATTGGTCAGATTTAAAAACATCGGTAGCGATTAAAGCTGCTTTAGGTTTGAGCACTACGGCCATACACGCTAAGTTTTACAAAAAAATGAAAGAAAATATAGCTTGCAAAAAAATCATGATAAGCAATAAAGAATATTCAAGATTGATAAATTATGTTGCAAATAGTTTTCAAAAAGATGAAAATGGACATTATGTACACATCAAAACAAATGCCAATTACGGCAAAACAGATGCTTTTTATGAAGCCAATGGTAGCTATAGCATACTTTGCACTTGTAATACTTGGGCTAATCGTGCACTAAAAAGCTTCGGGCAAAAAGCTTGTTTATGGACACCTTTCGATACAGGAATTTTCTTAATTTATAACCAATAAAATGATTCAATATACTCTAAAATCATATACCAAGTTATTGTATTTAAACTATTATTTCAAATTGAATAAATAAATTCATTTATTTAAAAATCTACATTAAACAAACATAGATTCAATAAATATATTATGTAAAAACTAAAATAAATTAAATAAAAAACGAGAAATAACACTTTGATTAAATGTTATTAAAAACGTGAGTAAGAAAAATTAATTAGAAAATAAAATATTTAAAAAGACAATAAATTACTGGAATTGAATTTTGTTGATTGAATCTTTTCTTTTATGTGCTGCTTTACAATGTTTATTTTGTTTTACACAAGATTGTAAAATTAATGCACCAATTACAGCGAAAACGAACAAAGAGATTATTTTTTTCATGTTATAAAACTTTAAGATTACAAATATATTATGATTTTATTTAATTTTGTCTGAAATTCCAAATAAATATTTTTGTATGTAACTCTCAAAATAAATTTGGTTTATCAAATGAATGCCTCTTATATCCTTTTTAAGTAGCAATTGGTAAACAGGTAATGCGGATAAATTTTGAATTTTAATTTTAGAAAGAGGCAAATAAGTAAAATGCCAAGGTTCATAATGAAACCCTAAGCGTTTTTTGTTATTGTTATAAACTTCATAAAACCCAAATTCTGAGGCATTTGCAAGCATCCAGTTATATGCTTTAGCATATTTACCTCCTTTTATGTAATTAGAATCTTGAAGTGGATTTTTTTTTAGACCACCTGCCAAATCTACCCAATCAAAATCTGTTCCCCAATGGTGGCGAGAAGTTCCTGGAATCGAACTATACTCAGTCATTTTGGCTAAAATAATTGAGTCATGAATTCCTTCTTTTTTATATTTTTCAAATTTTCTATTCCAAATACTTTTTTGATCTTCAAAACTTCTGTATCCTGATACAATAAAAAGTTGAATTCCTTCATTTTTAGCTTTCATAGACATTTTTAAGAAAGCATTGTAGGCTTCTGGCAATAAAAATTGAGTTTTACCTACTAAATTAGGTTTTTCCAAACCCATACTCAAAAGCAAATTGTGGTTATTACTTTGAGATTGAGAAAAAGTTGTTTTAAAAAATAATAATGTTAGAAAAAAAAAACTGAAACCTTTAACCAAAGTATTCCACATAATTTCTTGGCGTTTCATATATGCAAACACAATGAAGTTTTGCATTTGAGTTTTGAGTAATCAATGGTTCAAGTATTTTCCAAACTTCTATTGATAAAACTTCTGTACTTGCCATTTTGTCTTTCATAAAAGGGACATCAATATTTAAATTTTTATGATCTAATTCTTCAATCACAAATTTTCGCATTAACCGGCTCAAAACTTTTAAATCAATCACAAAACCTGTATCAGGATCTGGATTACCTTTAACCGTTACAATTATTTCAAAATTGTGTCCATGCCAATACTCATTTGCACAAGGGCCAAAAACAGAATCATTTTTTTCCTTTGTCCATTTGGGATTAAAAAGCTTGTGAGCGGCATTAAAATGCTCTTTTCTACTTACAAAAATCATTTATTTTTAATATAATTTGCACAAATCTAAAAAAAATGGGTAGCAGAAAATATTTTTTCCACTACCCATTTTTAAGTTAAAATGAATTAATGTTTTGCTAAATATTCTGCTGTACCTTGTACACTAGCTTTCATAGCATCTTTTCCTTCTTCCCAGTTTGCTGGGCAAACTTCTCCATATTTTTCGTTATGTAATAAAGCATCAAGGGTACGAATTTCTTCATCAATGCTTCTTCCAATAGGGAAAAAATTAACCATTTCATGCATTACAACACCTTCTTTGTTAATTAAAAATGTACCTCTAAAAGCAATTGGCGCACCTTCAAATGTCATTTCTCCAGCTTCATTGTAACTATATTCCCCAGCTAAAACGCCATAATTTGATGCGATTGTTTTAGAAACATCTGCTACAATTGGGTAAGTTACTCCTTGAATTCCGCCTTTTTCTTTTGGCATTGATAACCAAGCCAAATGAGAATTCTCAGTGTCTGTAGAACAGCCTACTACTACAGCTCCTCTTTGTTCAAATTCTTTCAATTTAGCTTGAAAAGCATGAATTTCTGTTGGACAAACGAATGTGAAATCTTTTGGATAAAAGAAAAAAACAACATGTTTTTTTCCTAAATATTGACTTAAAGAGAAACTATCTACAATTTCTTCACCATTAATTACGGCAGGCGCATTGAATAATGGGGCTTTTTTTCCTACTAACGACATTTTATTGATTTAAAGTTTATTTGAATTGATGATTTAATATTAAATTAAAAAATAATATTTTCCTAAATTTAGACGAAAACTACCTAAACATTCCTCCTCCAGATCCTTGGTTCATGATGCTCGATTTGGTCAAACTTTCAACCAATGTAGCCTCAATTTTTACTTCTGTATGAGGTTTGGCTGGATCGTTTGAAAAAACCACAAAACTATCTTTCAAATTGCCAATTTCGTTTGATGAATATATAACTTCCAAAACTTGAGATGCACCCGGTTTGAGGGGTTCCCATCCTTTTATAGAAGTACACATACAGCCCGATTGCACATAAAATATTTTTAAAGGTGATTTACCCGTGTTTTTGATATTTAGTTTGATTAAAGCGGGTCTACCTTTTTCCAATTTTCCAAGCGTAAAATTTACTCTTTCTATTTCCAAAACTGGAGGTAATTTCATTTCTTCTTTGGTAGCCAAAGTATCATCTTTTTTAACTACAACTCCTTTTATATAAATTGTTTTAGGATTTACTTTTGCATTTGATTGAATGTTAATACTTTTAAAAAATGGTCCAATTCTACCCGAACTATTGTATGAAGCGGTTATTGAACCCGTTTGATTTGGTTCTATAGCATTTTTACTCCATTGTGGGGTAGTACAACCACAAGAAGGGGCAACATTGTTAATCAACAATCCTTCATTTCCTGTGTTTCTTACATCAAAAGTATGCGAAGGCTGCCCTCCCTCATAAATCATTCCAAAATCATAGCTCGTTTCTGGAAATTGCATTTCGCTTTGAGAAAAAACTAGCGTCAGGTTTCCTAAAATTGCGACAAATAGCAATGAAATTTTTTTCATAGGTTTTTAATCTTAAATTTAACGTTTATCTGGAAGCAAAACTAAATAATAAATTCTTTTCTTCCTTATTTTTTGAATTCAAAAACAAAACAAATTTTTGGTTTTGCCTATTTTTAGCGTAATTTGAGTCGAATATGAAAGCAGCAGAAGCATCTTTGAGCGAAAAACGTTGGCTTACCAAGCCGATTCCAGAACCTGAACACATCAGTTTGCTTACAAATTCGCTTAATCTCAATCCTTTTTTAGCCCAAATTTTAATACAAAAAGGAATATTTAATTTCGACCAAGCCAAGCATTTTTTTAATCCTGATTTGGAAGACTTGCTCCATCCTTTTTTGATGAAGGATATGGAAATAGCCATAAAAGTCATTGCAGAAAGTATTGAAAATAAGGAAAAAATACTCGTTTATGGCGATTATGATGTAGATGGCACGACTTCTGTGGCATGCATGTTTTCTTTTTTAAGAGAATTGACCGACAAAATTGAGTTTTACATTCCTGATCGCTTTACAGAAGGTTATGGAATTTCTGCTCAAGGTGTAGATTTTGCGCATAAAAATGGATTCAAACTCGTAATCGCACTCGATTGCGGCATTCGCTCAGTAGAAATTATTACCCTAGCAAAAGAATTGGGTGTAAATTTTATCGTTTGCGACCACCATATTCCTGGCGAAACTTTGCCCCCAGCATTGGCCAATTTGAATCCTAAACGCAAAGATTGTAGCTATCCTTTTAAAGAGCTTTCGGGTTGTGGTATTGGCTTCAAACTCATCCAAGCCTGTTGTATTTATATGGGTCTGCCCGAAAGCAAGGCTTTTCAATATTTGGATTTGGTAGCGGTGAGCATAGCTTCCGATTTGGTGCAAATGAATGGTGAAAACCGTATTTTGACCTACTTTGGCATCGAAAAAATAAGACACAAACCTTGTTTTGCTATTGAAGCTCTTTGTAAAATAGCTTCTGTAAATCACAAAACGATAGATGTAAGTCATATTGTTTTTGCTATTGGGCCCAGAATTAATGCCGCTGGCAGACTAAGCCATGCAAAAGAAAGCGTAAATCTTTTAATTGCTCAAAGCATAGAAGATGCAGACATTAAAGTTACTTCTATAGATTTTAACAACCAATCTAGGCGAGATTTAGACCAAAATATTACAGAAGAAGCCCTTTCTATAATAGAAAAAATGCGTGAATATGCCAGTTCTGTGGTATTTAAGTCTGATTGGCACAAAGGCGTAGTGGGTATTGTGGCATCACGATGTATAGAAAAATATTATAAACCTACCATCGTGCTTACCCAATCGGGTGATAAGGCTGTAGGCTCGGCTCGCTCAGTTTTGGGCTTCGATTTATATGAAGCTTTGTGTGAATGTTCTGAGGTATTAACCCAATTTGGCGGGCATACTTTTGCTGCTGGCATGACGTTACCCTTAGAAAATGTGGATAAACTTAGAGAAAAGTTTGAGGAGGTCGTGCAAAAACGCTTACCTTACGAAATGCGAATTCCTACTTTGGATATTGATGTAGAAGTACCTTTACATGCGCTCACAGAAAAGTTTTACCAGGTAATGATGCGAATGTCTCCTTTTGGTCCTGGAAATATGCAGCCTGTTTTTTTGGCTAGAAATGTAAAATTGTTTCGCCAGCCCCTAATTTTAAAAGAAAAACACATCAAATTATGGCTCAAACAAGGTGAATCGCTTGTTTATGAAGCCATAGGATTTAATTTTGCTGATAAATGTGAAACGCTTAATGAAGGAGATTTGATAGATATTTGCTTTACGCTAGGTTTGAATGAATTTAGGGGATTAAAAACTTTGCAACTTTTTGTAAAAGATTTAAAAAGCTCTTGTTAGTTTTGTTCTTTAATCAAATATGAAATTAAAAGCCGAAAATCTTTTTAAAAAATATAAGTCTAGGCTTGTAGTTAACGATGTATCTGTAGAGGTAAATCAAGGCGAAATCGTAGGTCTGC
>JAAFJZ010000196.1:4032-5502 GCA_013298205.1 Cytophagales bacterium | reverse complement strand
TTTGCCTTCAGGTACAGGTTATAAAGTAAGGGTTTTAAGTACTGATCCTTATTCTATTTCTACACCAAGTCCGAATACGATTACTGTAAACAATTCATATCGTTGGATAGGTGGTACAGTAGGAAACCTTACAGAATGGAACGTGCCAACTAACTGGAGTTGTACTTTAGTGCCTACAGTAAATACGGATGCATTGATTCCTGCTACAACATTAGGAGCGAATTGGCCAAATATAACAACTAATGATGCGGTTTGTAAAACTTTAATTGTACAATCGGGTGCAACATTAAACATGGCAAACAATACTGCTTTATCAGTTTATGGTAACTTTGATATGGCGGGCACTTTTGCTCCCTTAGCAAATAGTACAGTTAATTTCTCAGGAAGTTCTATTCAAAATATTATGGGAACTACCACTGGTTTACAATTTAGAAACATCAATATTAACAATGGTGCTTTTTATGGAGTAACTGCTATGAGAAATATATCGGTTTCTGAAAATTTCACTAATAATGGGAATGCTGCTTCTTATCTTTCAAATGGATACACAACTAGTTTTAATGGTACAACAGCACAATTGATAAACGGTTCTGCGTCATCAATTATGTTTGATGATTTAATCATAAACAGTTCACCAATTGGGGTAACCTCTACAATTAATATGTTTGTTAAAGGAAGTTTTACTAATCAATTGAACTCTTTATTCAATTCTGATAATACTTTAATGTATTTCAATGGTACAGCTTTACAAAATATATTCAATTTTGCCTTACCTACTTCAAATGTTAAATTTGGAACATTAAATTTTAATAATAATAACTCAATTGTTATCAATAACGGTTTTGATGTTAGAGGTGATTTTAGAAGGAATTTAGGTTCATTAAATATATTAGCAGCTGGCGATTTAGCCTTTACAGGAACAACTGTAACTCAAACAATTGAAACTAATAACCAACCCTTGTCTTTTGCTTCCTTGAATTTTAATAATCCAATGGGTATAGTTCTCTCTTCTTCTACTTCAATCAATGTTAAAGAAACGTTCAATAACGATGCTTTATTTACGGGGGACCCTATTTCTACTGTTTCATTTGGTGGAATTGCAATACAAGCCGTTACTGGCTTAGCTGGTAACAGCACAAGATTTGGCACAGTGTTATTTACAAATTCTTTAGGTGTTAATGTAGCAACTCCAATAAGTATAAGAGGTTTGTTTAGAAATATTGCAGGTTTCAATACCAGTTCAGATGTGATTTTTGATGGATCTACTCCTCAAAATCTAAATCTTTCTAATGATTTGATTCCTACATTTCAAAACCTTTCTTTATTGGCTTCTAATGTAACTTTAAACACTCCAATGATTTCAAAAGGTAATTTTACCAACAATGGTACATTCTTAGTAAATAACCAAAATGTTACATTCTCAGGTACAAATACTCAAGGCATTGGTGGTTCAAGTGTTACTACTTTGTT
>JAAFJZ010000196.1:0-4022 GCA_013298205.1 Cytophagales bacterium | reverse complement strand
AGGATACTCGATGACTAATAATGTATTAACAAATACAATTACTATGGTTAGTGGAATAGCCCAATTGAACTCAAGTGTGTTTACAATAACTAACCCAACTAATGGAGCTTTACAAAGAACTGATGGTCACTTTGTAGGTCAGCTTAACCGTGCTTTAACAAATGCAAATGGTTCATATTTATTCCCTGTTGGAACGCCAAGTAGATACAGAGGAGCAAATGTAAACTTTACTGATCCTGTTACTGGTTACACAGGTTTGACGTCAAATCACTTTGATATTCCAGCCACTTCTCAAGTTTTCCCTGCTAACTTTGCAGATAATGGTATTCCATTGGTTACTACATTTGATAACTACTGGAAATTTGAACCAATAGTTTCTGTAACTGGTGGCACTTACACAATCACTTTGGATGCTCAATTAAATACTTCAACTCTTGCAGGTGCTTCTGATTTAAGGATTATCAAAAGAGCCGATAGTAGTTCTCCTTGGGCCTTGTTTGGAACTCATGGAAGTGCAAACTTTAACGTGGGTACTCAAACATTAACTATATCTAGAGTAGGTATTAGTGGGTTTTCTGAGTTTGCTATCGCAGGTTCTTGCTCAAATGTGGCAAGAGTATCTCAAGTACCTCAAATATCTCAAGTTGGGTTAACAGATACTTTACAAGTAAATTTAAATAGCACAACTTATTCTTGGTTTAGAGATGGAAATGCTTTACAAAATACAACTAAAAAATTGAAAGCACTTACAAAAGGTAAATATGTGGCTCAAGCGGTAATCAATGGTTGTACTACAGATGGATCTTTGGAATTCACTTTTGATCCAACTCCTTTTGTTAAAAATAATTTAGCTTCAGGATTAGCCGATGGTAATGTAAACTTGTATCCTAACCCAGCCAGTGAAATTGCGAATTTAAAAATCACTAATTTTTATGGTGAGACAGTTAAAATTGAATTAGTAAGTTCTATGGGTTCATTGATGTTCTCAACTTCAAAAACTATTAATTCTGATTTGTATGAAGAAGCTATAGATTTATCAAATCTTTCTTCAGGTATTTATCAAGTGAAAGTTATTTCTAATAAGGGTACTTTCTCTTCAAAATTGGTTGTAGTTAAATAAATAGTTAATATTCAATTTTTAAAATGCTTAGCTTTAAAAAAAGCTAAGCATTTTTTTTTGCATAATTTTTAAATATGATGAACTAAGTATTTTATGTTGTACAGAAAAAATATTTTTTTATGATTCAACTTATGTTTATATTACATTTTTAAAAATAATTTTACTAACTTTTACAAAAATGAATACCATAAAATTTTATCTTTTACTTTCGATATCTGGCTTAGGTTTATTTACTAGCTGCAAAAGAATAGATGCTGGGCACGAAGGCATTTTAATCAAACAATATGGAAGCGATAAAGGTGTACAAGATGTATCTTTGGTAACGGGGATGGTATGGTATAACCCTTGGACTGAAGATGTAGTACAATATGCAACTTATGTGCAAACAGTAGATTACGAGGCTTTTAATGTAAATGCAAAAGATGGTAGCGAGTTTTTAGTAGATCCTACTCTTTCTTTTAATGTGGTTAGTGGGAACTCGCCTTTAATTTTCAGAAAATACCGCAAAGACTTAGAAGAAGTAAGCCGAACCACCATTTTAAACTATGTTAAGGATGCATTTAGGTTGCAAATGAACAAATATAGTACAGACGAAATTGTGAGCAATCGAGAAAAATTTGAGACAGATGTACAAAAAACTTTATCTAATGTTTTGGAGCAAGAAGGTTTTAAATTGGAACAGCTTACGAGTGGCTTGAAATATCCACAAACGATAGTTGATGCGGTAAATAATAAAAATAAAGCAGTTCAAGAGGCAATGATGGTAGAAAATCAGCTTCGTGTGGCTGAAGCACAAGCAAAGAAACTAATTGTGCAAGCTGAGGCCGAAAAAAGAGCAAATGATTTAAAACAATCTTCTTTGACACCGATGCTTATTCAGCAAATGTTTATTGAAAAATGGGATGGTCAAACCCCTTTGTATGGACAAGCTCCAATTTTGTTTCAAAATTCAAGGTAAATTGAAAATTAGTTTATACTGATTTTTTTAAATAATTAAGCTTTTAATTTTTATATGAATACACTTAAAAGTATTTTACTCAGCATTACGATTCTGACATTTTTGTTGCCTTTTATTCCTTCAAGTTGCTCGAAGTTTAATTCTTCAAAACCTGTTGAAGAATCGTTTTCTGATTCTTGTGTGGTAGAGGAAGAACTTGTGGATCCAAAAGCAGAAATAAAGGATAATATTCTGAGCAATACCGACTCTGTTAAGAGGGACGAAATTTCTATTTTTCAGAGAGTTTTCATATTGCCAGATAAAACCAATTTATCTGGGTTAGGCTATTTGCTATTATATTTTGACTATGAATATTTTCTAATATTTTTTGCTTTTAGTTTTTTGATAATTGGTTTTCTTATTCATGTTTTAGGTTTGCCTATTTTATTTTTGACCATAAGTGGATTTTATTATTAGGGCTCACTTTTCTTTTTATTTTAGCCGCATTCAAATATTATTTCTTGCAATGGGGTTTTTGGATTGCCCTTGGTCTATATTTTTCTGCTACAATTTTACACTTTCTGCTCAAGAAAACACCAATTAAACCAGCTTAGATTTTTTTAATCTCATAGAATCTAAAATCAAACTAAAAACATTTATCTTTTTTTCATTTTATATCAAACTTATCCTAGTTTTGTATTTGTATTGAATCTAAATAAAAATAAAAACTTCATTTCTTCTTGCTTTACTTTTTTGCTTTGCTTCAGGCAAAACCATTGCGCTTACAAACGAATCATTACTTGCTATTGAAGGGAAAGTAATTGATAGGTTTAGCAGAAAGCCTGTTGCAGGGGCAGATGTTTTTTTTGAAAACACCCTTTTTCTAGGAAAAACTGACGATAAAGGAGATTTTGTCATAAGAGGAATCAAGAAAAATCAAAAAATGGTTTTAGTCGTTTTTGCTGAAACCTATAAAATATCTCGTCAGATTATTTTATCAGATTCATTGCTTTCGGGCAAAAAAATCACGGTAGAGCTAGATAGTTTAAATGAAGAGCTCCAAGAAGTAGAAGTTGTTTACCAGAAAGAAGATGAAATTACGCTCAAGGGCATAGAAAATTTTACTATGTATGAGAGCAAGAAAAACGAACTCATCACGATGAAAAAACTAGGTGCAAATCTAGCCATGAACAATGCTAGGCAAGTATTTGCCAGGATTCCTGGCGTAAATGTTTGGGAAAGTGATATTGCCGGGTTGCAGTTAGGCATAGGAACTAGGGGCTTGAGCCCGAATCGAAATTCCAATTTTAATACCAGACAAAACGGATATGATATAAGCGCAGATGCCTTAGGCTATCCAGAAAGTTATTACAACCCACCTATGGAAGGTGTAGAGAAAATAGCTATCGTGCGTGGAGCAGGTGCGTTGCTGTATGGCACACAGTTTGGTGGAATGGTAAACTTTGAAATGAAAAAAGGCAATTCCATCAAGCCCTTTGAGGTATTAAACAAAAATACGTTGGGTTCTTTTTTTAACAATGAAGCTTTAAATTATTTCAACTCTTTTACCAGCATAGGCGGTCAAAAAGGCAAGCTCAATTATTATTCGTTTTACCAGCTCAAAACAGGAACTTCTTGGCGACCGAATAGCCAATTTGCCGCACATAATTATTATTTTCGTCTTATATATACACCAAGCCCTAAATGTAGCATTGATTTTGATTATTCACTGCTCGATTACCTTGCCCAACAAGCGGGAGGATTGACCGATTTGGAATATAAAACTACACCTTCTATCTCTAAAAGATCAAGAAATTGGTTTGCCGTAAACTGGAATCTTTTTTCAGCCAATGTTCAATATAATTTTAATGCTAAGCTAAAAATTCAAAGCAAAACTTTTGCCTTATTAGCCCAAAGGCGAACAATAGGTAACCTAAATAAAATCAATACTTTAGACAACTTAAA
>JAAFJZ010000195.1 GCA_013298205.1 Cytophagales bacterium | reverse complement strand
AATAGCAACTTACTTTTGCTGTTTTTACTAAGCGATAATCTTTTTCAATACCGTAAACATAATCTTCAGCCCAATCGAATTGGTCAACTTTCCATTTTTCGATGGCTCTTTTAGTCGTAGGATTAAAAGAGCTTTCGTCTAAACTGTCAATATAATTTTGAACTACTTCCATTGACTCTGTGATAAAATGACCACTTCCTGCGGCATAATCAATTACAGTAGGTAGCAAGTCATTTTTATTTCCTTGTTCAATTTTTTGTGCTGTAATTTCTTGGAATGGTAAGCTCTTAATGATAAATCGAGCAATAGGAACAGGTGTAAAAAACTGCCCTGATTCTTGTTTTAGTCCTGTGGTCAGAAGTAATTCAAAGAAATCACTTAAAAACTGTTGGCGGTAATTGTAGCGTATTTGATAAACTTGAAGAAGTTCAACAACTTCTTTTACCACTTTCGCATTTTCTTCAAATGAAGCATCATCATACACCTCTTTTATGGCAAATTCATTATTTTTTTTAAGTCGAATTTCTGTTAAAATATCCTTGAATTTATCTCTGTACTGAACATCAACTTGTAAAAACTGTTTGTCAAATTCACTATCGCTTACGTCTGTAACTTTCTTTTCCAAAAGCTCAAGCATTCCTCTGTTATAAAGGTCTGTCAATCTTTTTTGAAATGAAATATTATCATCTTTCCCTTCAATCCATTGAAAGTGCAACTCTTCCTCGGGATTTCTATTTTCATCAACAATTTTGCAGAGAAAAAGTGTAAATATTTTGTTGAAAGCGTTAGGCTTATCAGAAACTACATTATGTCTTAATATTTCTAAGAAGCGATTGAAAATAAAACTACTGTCTTCTTGTTTTAAAACCTTTAAATCGTTTTTTGTAAGTGCTTTACTTTGGAATTCATATGGTGTTACCCAATTTTCAAAAATACCGTTGGTTTTAGGCAGTTTGTTCCAACGTTCAAAGAAGTCTTTTACATTTCCTACTTGTCGGTAATCGTCTTCAATTTTAACTATGATGTTTTTAAACTCTACGTTTTTTCCTTGAAGTTGGGAAGAATAAAGCATTAAAATATCTGCATCTTTATCCTGTTGAAAGTATGTAAAAAGTTGTCCTCCGTTGCGTTCCAAATTTTTAAACTCTTTCTCAAACTCTGCTCCCCAAGTTTTGCATTCAATCATTAGGTAAGCAGAACCATTGTCACGAGTTACTAAAATATCTAATCGTCCGCTTGTGCCGTGTCCTGTTCTCCAAGTTTTTTCTAAAACAATATTTTGAGGGAGATAACCTTTTTCTAAAAGTCTGTCAACACATTCAAGCACAACCCAGTTTTCAGCATGTGAAAAATTTTGAGTGGTTTTGCTTTCGCCTTTTATCTTTTTACCGAAATTGAAAATTGAATTTTCAAAATCAATCTCAATGTCGTAGCCATTGTATTTTTTATGAAAAAGCCCTGAAGTGTTTTCTTTAGGTGTAAATCCTAATGTCTGTATGAAGTTTTTGTAGTTCATTAGAATTTAATTTTTCCTTGTTTAAAATTCTTACTTTTCAAATATTTAGACTGGCTTTCTGCTACGCTGAATACAACGTCAGAACATTCATATTTATGAGCTTCTTCAACCAACTTGTCAGCAACATATAGGTTTTTCAATTCCGAATAATTCTGTCCTAAAAATTGTGCAAGCGCCTCAAGGCAGGTGAATGGAAATTTTTTTCTTCCGTTTTCTATTTTGGAAATTTCAGTCATAATGATTCCAAAAGGCTGTCCAAACTCACTTTGGTTTAACCCTTTTTTATTTCTCTCAGCTCTCAAAAACTCTCCAAATGTTGCCATAATTGATACTTGCTAAAATTACACTTGCCAATATATGGCAAATATAGTCAGGATTGTTAATGTAGCAAATTTTTTCGTCTAAAAGTGCGTTTGAAAAAAATGGCTCTTTTGGTTTTTGTGTAGTGGTTCTTGTGTCGGGAAAAACCAAATGTGCCATTTTGTGTGGGTGGCATTTCAGGTCGTTTTTCTTTCGGTTTAAGGTTCCACTGTCGGTCGTAAGTAGTTGGACAAAAATAAACTCTGTTATAAAAAGGCAAATATTTTGGCTCAATAATCATGCTTTAAAGGGCGTTTAATCAAGATTTAAACTCATTTTAAAGATACTGATTTACCGAAATCATAACACTGTTTATTTACGAATTATTACTTAATAGGGTTGCCGCTAACGTTTCGCAGCTTGGCGAAGTGGCGGATTTAGAAGCACTTACTTTCAATTTAGCACTAAAGTTCAATTGAAAAACTGAACTTGAATTTAGCACTGAACCCGCCATTTTGCCAAACTGCTGTTATGCCTTCGCCCTTCTTTTTTCGGTTCATATGTCATTATAAATTGTCGCCAATTCGGTTTTAATTTGTCTAAAAGTTAAATCGGCTTTTAATTCTTGGTTAAGTCCTGTATTTATACAATAAACAAAAGATTCCTTTCTGTAATAGAGTTCATTTTTCTTCAACGATTTTTCTATGCTGTCCGATTTTGCAAGTAAGCAAACAAGTTGATAATCGGGATTTATCGAATCTGTTTTGTTATTTGGGTGTGCCTTTGTATAATGTTGGGTTGCTGTAAGTTTAATTAAATTTTCTAAATAGTGTGCGAGTTGAGGAAACTTACTTTTTGGAAAAATATGATGTATTTGAGTTGCTTCACCATTTGCCCATTGGTCTTTAACTTCGCTTTCTGAATACATTTTTCTAATTTGGTTCATTGCTTTTTGAACTAAATAAGCATTAAAAGCTGTATCAGGTAATATATTTTGCTCACTTTCAGCACTTTCTTCTTGACGTGAAATAGTTTTGTCTTTTGATAAATCACGCCAATTTTTACGATTATACATTAAGTCTGTGTAGTAAAATTCGTTTTCAGACATTCGCCCTTTTACAGAACCTGGCAAATTGTTTTCACAGGCATAGACATTTAGTAATTTTGGAAAAATACGTCTAACTTCAACTTCTCCGTTTATTGCTGTGTTTCCGATAATGAATTTTATAAAACGCTTTTGTAAGTCTTCAAAATCTGTTTTTGTTAAATTTCCTTTTTCATACTTGTTTTTGTATTCTTCAAAAAACTTTAAAAGTCCGCTGTCTGACATAACTTTCACAAAGTACTGATACAAAAAAATGAAAGCGTTTCTATCTTTTAAAGAAACATATTCTAAAACATTAAGATTTGCTATTTTATAATAATTTGTTGTTCCTCGTTTCTCAATATCCAAAATTCCTGCGTAGGCTAAAAGTCTCAAAGGTTGTTGAATGAATTTGTCGTATTCACTTCTTGTTGTTGGATTTGTTGCAGATGGTTTATTAAAAATTGCTTTTACATTTTTGATAAAGTATTGAGAATCCCAAATATCTTGAACGATAAACTCTTTTTCTGGTTCACTTTCTCGTAAATTCAAAACACAATCCGCAATAATGCACACCACATCTGGAGTACATTTTTGGTCCATAAACCTTGCATCATTTGTTTTTCTTATGTCGTAATTTTTACTATTAAGTAATTTTTGTAATTCTGTCATTTATTCAATTTCTTTTAAAAGTCCGAAGAAAAATACGGAATTATTATCAATGTTTAATGAACGTGTACCATAATTACGAGCAACTCGATAGAATTTTTCAAATTCTTTTGAGCTGTAATATTCCAAATCTTTTTCGTTTGGCAATCTACTACCATTTTTCAAAGTCAACAAAGCTACAGAACCGTCAGTAATTGTATCTTTTGGTAAAAAACTTGCTCTCGGATAATAAGTAAGGTTAGGAATCATAACGACATCATCACGATTAAGAAATTTGGCGACAGCCAAATTTTCTGTATCGTCAATATAACAGTCGTAATTTTCTAATTCCTTAACTTCATTATTCCCAATATTTCGGGATTTTAACACTCTGAATTTTCCGTTTTCTTTCGTGATTTGTTTTGTTATTTGTCTATCTCTGAAACTATTGAAAATATCGAATTTCATTTTTTCTGAAATTTGGTCAAATTCTTCATTTCGATAAATCAACCAATATGGAAATCTAGTAGAAAATAAATATTCTTTTGGTTTCTCCTCAAATGTTTCAGTAATATAACTTTCAATCAAAATGTTTTCAGTTTCCTTTTTTGATGAAGTTTCAAGTAAGAAGCTAATCGTTTCAATTTTTACTCCTTTAAAACCTTTTTCTCCATAATCACAAATTTTCAATAGATTTTTTTCATTCAAAATATCTCTTGTAATATTAAATTCAGGTGAATTAATAAGGCTTTTTGGAACAATTAAGGAAACGAAGTTTCCTAATGAAATGGATTTTTCTATGAAAAAAGAAAACAAGTTATTTGTTTCGTTATTTCTTGCATTGAATTTATAAAGCGATAATAACTCTTGACTGTTTGTGAGTTTTTTGTATGGTGGATTACCTACAACAATATCATATTTTGTATTGAAATTATAAGTTAAAAAATCAGCATTGATAAAATTAAATTTAAACTTTTTAGGCAATTTTAATTTATCCAAAATATTTTTCAGAACAACAAAGGAATTGTTATCAATATCAACAAGGTCAAAAATTACTTCGTCTTTATCTTTATATTTTTCTATCAATAAAGGAATGAAATTACCAATACCAACTGACGGCTCTAAAATTCTAATTTTCTTTTTTCCTTTTAGTTCGGGCAAATCTTTAACAACTGAAAAAGCAATGTCTTTTCGTGTGAAAAATGCTGAATTTTCTTGTCTGCTTGAGTTTGCATATTCTGCAATTTGATAAATATTTTCAAGACTTGATTTTTCAAAATCTTCATTAATAAAAGATAGTAAGTTTTCTATTTTGCTCAATTCTTCTTTTTTAATGATGTTGTTTATTTCAGTTGTTGAAAGTACTTTTTGATTTAAAACATCTTTAATTCTTTTTGCAATATTTGCAAAAACACCTGTAGGAACTGCTTCACCAATACAATGTCTGATATTTAGTTCTTCTTTTTTTAAAAACATTTTCTTTTCAAGAAAACTTAACTTATTCAACTTTTCAGTTAATGTGTTTGTCCATTGAAAATTTTCTGGAATGCTCATCATTAACATTAATTCTCTAATACTGAAAACTCTGTTTTCTGAAGGATGTACAGTATTTTGGCTTGACAAAATATCGTTTCTTGTATGTACGCAAGGACCTTCTTTGTCCCAATACCAACGAGCATATTTATCTCCATTTTTACTTTCGTTAAATACAACTTTCCCATCTTTTATTTGATGTGGAATTCTATTTTCTTCAGTGTTTTCAAATGCAGATTGTCCTTCTTTTAAGGTTTCAATCCAAGGCAACATATTAATATTATAATCTCTGAACGAATGGAAAATATCGGCTTCCGATATTTTTCCCATTTCGTTTAATTCTTCCAAACCTGTGAAAAGTTTTCGTAGCGTTTGAGGTTTTTGTTTTGCTGGAAATATATCGTACGGACTAATGTTTTGCAAATCTTTACGAACACCT
>JAAFJZ010000193.1:2124-5525 GCA_013298205.1 Cytophagales bacterium | reverse complement strand
GAATGGAAGCGGAAGTTTTGTTTAAAAATCCATTTCTAGCCCAAAGATTACAAGAAGCTGAATTTTTATTTCAAACCCCAATAGTAATTTCTAATATTTATTTCGGCAAAAAAGATTTGCTCAGCAATAACTTTTTTTACCTAGGCGATAGCGCAGGACTCATCGCTCCTTTGTGTGGCAACGGAATGGCAATGGCGATTCGTTCTGCATTTTTATTGTCGGCAGCTTTTGAAAAGCAAACTTCAATAGAAGAAGTAAAAAAAGATTACACCAAAAACTGGCAATCAAATTTCGCTATTCGCTTATTTATTGGGCGTTTGGTGCAAGATTCATTTCGCTATCCTGTTTTGAATAAAATATTTTTTGGTTTACTCAAAATTTTGCCATTTTTGAAAAATATTCTTATCAAATACAGCCACGGAAATCGGTTTTGAAGTGTTTGAAACTTGAAATTAATTGGGTTAAATTCTGATTCTTTTTAGTTGCGTGAAGGATAGAGCGAAAAGCCCACAGCGAGGAACGAAGCGAGGACTTGTAGCGATAGCCTGACCCTTGGGGCACGCCCAAATTTATATTTTATTTCAAGGAGTTTATGAAAATTTGGTTCGAGATTGACTCAAATAGGATTAAACAACTTTTATTGGGTTACTAATTACTATTTAGAAAGAAGCCTTCCAACCAATAAAACAGCAAAAAGATGACTCCAAACTGCCTCAATCACACTAATATCTTTAATTATGGGTATAGCATCAGGATAAGATGTGTCTAGTGCACCCACCACATTTAGGCTATACGACAAGCACATCATGTAACTATGAAATCGCATTTCGTGAAGCACGCCTGTAGCGTTAGGATATACAAGGCAAACAATGTCATATACGCTCGCAAAACTGATACTTATCATCAAAAAAATACTTGCAGAGCCCCACATTCTCTCTTCCATGTTCGATTTTTCACTAAATATTTCAATAATCGTGTAATAAATCATGGTACAAAAACTGTAATAAAGACTACACTGTACAAAAAATAATACCAATCGTTTTACTTTGTCTTCTAAAATATTTACTCCTGGGCTCGCCAATACAGCTCCAATTACAAACGCAATTATCAAAACGATATAAACTGTATTAATTATTTTGATATTAGATTCAAATCCTTTTACCATTTTATACAGGCTATACATATACCAAATGGTTGTAGCTAAAAACAATAACTCGCCAATGCTTTTGGTTGTCTCATTTAATTCCCCAAAAATCATAATTATGATATCATCTGTGAGCATTGCTTGAACAACCATCACAAATTGACTAAAAATGGTCATTTTGAAACGGTTAATTTTTGTGTATGACTTTGCTTCCATAATTTTAAGATAATTGAAAAACTTATTTTAATATAAAGGTCAGAGATAATTAATTATGAAACAAGTTTGAATAAAAATTTAACAGATGACACAATTAGATTAACCGTTTAATCACACGATAAATAGACCCAATCACAGACGATAAAGATAAAAAAAGTGTATACCAAGGCGTTTTATTGGCAAAATAAATATCCAACTCCCTTCCAGCCCATACACCCAAAAGGATAATGAGAATCATCTCTATAGCCACAGAGCTATATTTAAGATATGGATTTGGATTATTTTGCATAAAAAAAGGGCTTTCGCCCTTTTAAAATTACTGTCCGATAGCTATTCGTTTGAAAGAAGTTACGGTAAGCCCTTTTGTAACTTCATCAAGCACTTGAGCGATGGTTTTAGAACCATCTTTTACAAAATCTTGGTTTAATAAAGTACTGTCTTTGTAAAATTTATTCAATTTCCCCAAAGCGATTTTCTCAAGCATGGCTTCTGGTTTTCCTTCTGCCCTTGCTTGCTCTTTACCGATTTCAATTTCTCTTTGCACTACAGTAGGGTCAACATCTGCTTTGTCTACAGCTACTGGTTTCATAGCTGCGATTTGCATAGCTACATCTTTACCTATTTCAGTTACATCTTTTCCATTCACACCTTTCAAAGCTACCAAAACACCCAATTTTCCATTTGAATGAATATAAGGCACCACTTGATCTGAACTTACATCTTCATAATTTTGAATAATCAATTTCTCTCCTATTTTACCTGTAAGTTCTACAATAGCTTCAGCTATCACTCTACCATCTGTAAGATTAAGAGCGAGTAATTCTTCTTTAGAAGCAGGACTTTTTGCCACAGCTATATCTAAGATGCCTTGAGCTAATTTTCTAAAATCATCTACTTTTGAAACGGGTTCTGTTTCGCAAGCAAAAGCTAATAATTTAGCATTTTTCTTGTCGCTCGATACAGCTACCATAATTATACCTTCTGCAGTAGCATTATCAGCTCTGGCAGCAGAAACTTTCTGACCTTTTTTTCTTAAAAAATCTATTGCCGCTTCAAAATCTCCATTTGATTCTGTAAGTGCTTTTTTGCAATCCATCATACCTGCTCCGGTCATTTGTCGGAGTTTGTTTACGTCTTGTGCTGAAATCGACATATTATATTTATTTAGTTTTAAATTATTTTTTTTTGATAAAAAAAAAGAACATTGAGGATTTCAATGTTCTTTTTTAAATATGGTTATGTAGCGAATATTAAAATTATACTTCTTCGCTTGTATATTTATTGAGAACTTTTTCTTCTACAACAATTGTTTCTTCTTCATCTTTGTGTGAATCTTCATCTTTCTCACGTTTTCTTTCTGCCAAAGCTTCTTCGATTACAGCAGTGATCATTTGTGTAATCATAGCTACCGATTTGTAAGCATCATCATTACCTGGAATTGGGAAATCTATTGAATCAGGATCTGTGTTAGTATCTACAATACCGAAAACTGGAATTCCTAATTTTTTAGCTTCAGCTACAGCAATGTGTTCTTTTTTGGCATCAACTACGAAAAGAGCAGCAGGAGTTCTTGTTAAATCAGCTATACCACCTAACACTTTATCCAACTTTTCTTTATCTCTAGCAAGCATCAATCTCTCACGTTTTGCAAGATTATCAAAAGAATCTTCTTTCAATAATTTATCTATTGAAGACATTTTTTTGATAGATTTTCTTACTGTTGTGAAGTTTGTAAGCATACCACCTAACCATCTTTCGGTTACATAAGGCATTTTCATTCTTCTTGCTTCCTCAGCTACAATTTCTTTCGCTTGCTTTTTAGTAGCAACAAAGAGAATTTTTCTACCTGATTTCACGATATTTGATAGTGCAGCACTGGCTTTATCCAAACAAGCGATTGTCTTGTTAAGGTCAATGATGTGAATACCATTTTTTTCCATAAATATGTATGGAGCCATTTTGGGATTCCACTTGCTGGTAAGGTGACCGAAGTGTACACCTGCATCAAGGAGTTGTTTGTATTTGATATCTGACATAAAGG
>JAAFJZ010000193.1:0-2114 GCA_013298205.1 Cytophagales bacterium | reverse complement strand
AAATCTATTAACGTTTTGTCCATTGAAAGCTTTTTCTTGCTTTCTTTTTCCCGTATTTCTTTCTTTCCACCATTCTTGGATCACGAGTCGTGAAACCTTCTTTTTTAAGAGCTGGTTTGTAATCTGCTTGAACTTCAATAAGTGCTCTTGTAATGGCTAATCTTAGTGCTTCTGCTTGACCTTTCAAACCTCCACCTTTTACATTTGCTTGAATATCAAATGTGCTAGCAGTTTGAGTTGTTTCAAAGGGTTGATTAACGATAATTCTTAATATTTCTGATGGGAAATACTCAATAATATCTCTTTTATTAATTTGGCATAGACCAGAGCCTGGTTTTAAATAAACCCTTGCTACTGAGGTTTTTCTACGACCTATTGTATTTGTGATTTCCATATAATTATTTGGCTTTTTCTAAAAGAACCGGTTGTTGAGCTTCATGTGGATGGTTTGCATCTTCAAAAACATGTAAATTTCTAAATAGCTCTCTTCCTAATCTGTTTTTGGGCAACATACCTCTTACTGCATGTTCGATTACACGATTTGGAGTTTTGGCAAATTCTTCTCTTGGAGTAGAAAATCTTTGACCACCCGGAAATCCTGTATGTCTTGTATAAACTTTATCAGTGAACTTTTTTCCAGTCAATTTTATTTTACCAGAATTGATTACGATAACATAATCTCCACAATCAGAGTTAGGTGTAAACCCAGTCTTGTGTTTTCCTCTTAAATAATAGGCTACTGAACTACAGAATCTACCCAAAGTTTGGGCTGATGCATCCAAAACTACCCAACTTTTGTTGGCAGTAGCTCTGTTAAGGTGTATGGTTTTATAAGATAAATGATCCACGGTAAATGGTATTGTACTTGTTAAAATGGGGTGCAAAGGTAAAGCATTTTTTTTTAATCACAATTATTTTTATATTTATTTAATTGTTTTTTATAAAATATACCTAATTCTTAATTTTGCGGTAGTCATATTCTTCTTCACTAAGTAATTTTCCTTCAGAATTATATATTTTCCAGCATGCATTTTTTTTGCCATTTATAAAGTATTTTATGCTTTGGGGCTTACCATTGTCATAATAATCTATCCAAGTGCCATCTGCTTTGTCGTCAGTATAATCATACGATTGCTTCTTATTCCCATTTTCGGTGTATGATTCCCAAATGCCATTCTTTTTCCCATTTTTCAACCCAAACACCTCTTTTTCTTTACCATTGGCATAAAATATTTTTTGTTGACCATGCAAAACATCCAATTTGTAGTTTTTTTGTTCTACCAAAACACCTTCTTTATATATATTGTAGAGAGAATTCAATTTGCCATTTAGTGTTGTAAAAGACAAAATCGGAATTTCATTCGCATCAAATTGGGTAGTTTGAATCAGTGTTTCCGCTTTGGAGTAATTTTTTAATGCTGTTTTTTTTCCTAACTCATTCCAATAAACCTGCTCACCATCAAGTTTATTGTTTGAGTAAAACAATTTTGATTTCGGAGCTCCATTTTCATAATAGGTATTTACAATTCCTTCCAACTTCGCATTTTTATAAGCTCCTTCCATGCTCATCTTTCCGTTTAGATAAAAGCTTTTATATTTCCCAGATTTTTTCCCTGCCTCTATCGAAGATTCCGTTTCCAATTGCTCATTTGGGTAATAAGTCTTAAAATATCCTGTTAAAACGCCATTGGTGTAATTCCCTTCTGTTTCAATGCTACTTTTAGGGTAATATGTTTTGGTTATTCCATTCGGTTTGTTGTTGGCGTATTGAGCTTCTTGCTTCAAAACACCATTTTTATAATATTCATTAAGTTTACCTTCTATTTTATTGGCACGAAATGGAGCCACCATTCGCACAACTCCGTTGGGAAAATAAGTAAAAACCGTGTCTTCAAGTTTATTATCTTTAAAAATAGATTTTTGGTACAGTTCGTTATTGGCATGATAAGCTAGCACAATGCCTTCTTTTTTATTTTTGGCATACGTTTGCACCATTTTTAATTTACCATTTGGGTAGTAATCCACAAAAGTACTATCCTTTTTTCCCATTCTAAAATACCCAATTCTCTCTAATTCACCCGACTTGTAGTATTTTCTATATACGCCATGCACAA
>JAAFJZ010000194.1 GCA_013298205.1 Cytophagales bacterium | reverse complement strand
CTGTAACATATTATTTTTTAGAAAACTTCGTCAATCTTACCAACCCAAAGGGAATAAAAGAAGCTTTAGACAAAATTCATCTTTCATTTATTTTCAACCCTAAAATAGGCAAAAGCGAAATTTACCTCAACAACCAAAATGTAGAAAACGAAATTAGGAAAATGTACATTTCAAACGAAGTGAGCCGTTTTAGTGCCATTCCCGAAATTAGAAGATCAATGGTTGGTTTACAGCAAAAAATGGGTAAAAAAAAAGGATTGGTTATGGAGGGAAGAGACATTGGGAGTGTAGTTTTTCCTGATGCGGAATTGAAAGTATTTTTTACAGCCGATTTAGATGTAAGGGCTTTTAGAAGACAATTAGAATATTTTGAAAAGAAACAAAGTGTCAATTTAGACGATATCAAGCACAATCTTACGGAGAGAGATAGAATAGACAGCTCAAGAGAAGATAGTCCGCTTGTAAAACCCAATGATGCCTATTTGATGGACACTACTTTTTTGGCTTTTGATGAGCAAGTAGAATATGTTCTTAACCTTGCTGTAAGTAAAATGATTTCATAAACCATTAGCTTACGAATGGATGAAAAAGAGAGCAATTTTAGGCTGAAAATCCTCTTTTTTAAACTTTCAAACATTTCTACTTTTCAAATCGTTTTAATTTGAAAAATCTATAAATTTTGGAGATAAGTTTAGTCTTTCCGCATCAATTATATAAAGAAAATCCGTGTATTGATTCTACCCGAAATGTGATTTTGGTAGAAGAATTTCTCTATTTCAAACAATATAAATTTCATAAACAAAAACTAAAACTGCATCGGGCTACGATGCAGTTTTATAAAGATTTTTTAGTAGCTAAAAACCTAGAAATCAGCTATATAGAAAGTACAAATGAGCAGTCCGATATTCGTAAACTTATCGAACAATTGGCAAAAGATGGATGCAAAAAAATACATTTTGTTGAAGTTGTTGATTTTTTATTAAACAAAAGATTAGAAACAGCTTGTGCCAAATTTGGTGTTGAATTGAAAGAATATCAAACGCCAAATTTTTTGAATTCAATGGCAGATATTACTGAATATTTTCAAACTAAAAAAACATATTTCCAAACCGATTTTTATACGTGGCAACGAAAAAAACGAAAAATATTACTAGAATCCGATGGTAAACCTGTGGGAGGAAAATGGACTTTCGATGCCGATAACAGAAGTAAATTTCCAAAAAACGAAATTATTCCTACATATTCATTTCCAAAAGAAAATAAATATGTAGCGGAAGCTTCGAAATATGTAACTCAAAATTTTACTGATAATTTTGGCGAATCTGCATCTCCGTTTGGTAATAAAGAACAACTATTTTATCCAACAACATTCTTAGAAGCTGAACAATGGCTCGAAAATTTTTTGAATCAACGCTTCTTAAATTTTGGAATTTATGAAGATGCAATGGTAAACCGAGAACCCATTTTATATCATAGTGTTTTGACTCCGATGTTGAATGTTGGTTTGCTCCTGCCACAGCAAATTATTGATGCTACGTTAAATTATGCTACAAAAAACGAAATTCCGTTAAATTCGCTCGAAGGATTTGTAAGGCAAATTTTGGGTTGGCGTGAGTTTATTCGAGTTGTATATGAGCGTGAACACGTGTATCAACGCACAAAAAATTATTGGGGTTTTACTCGAAAAATACCCAAAAGTTTTTACGATGGAACTACCGGAATTATCCCTTTGGATGATTGCATAAAAAAACTCTTAAAATCGGGTTACAATCATCACATCGAGCGACTGATGGTTTTAGGAAATTTTATGCTCCTTTGCGAATTCGACCCCAACGAAGTCTATCAATGGTTTATGGAAATGTATGTCGATGCTTATGATTGGGTAATGGTTCCCAATGTGTATGGCATGACGCAGTTTGCCGATGGCGGAAAAATGACCACAAAACCATATATAAGTGGAAGTAACTACATTATGAAAATGAGTAATTACGAAAAAGGAAATTGGCAAAATATTTGGGATGGTTTATTTTGGCATTTTATGGACAAACAAAGAACCTTTTTCTTACAAAACCCACGATTGGGAATGCTCGTTGGTACGTTTGACAAAATGGATGCTGAAAAGAAAAACAAGCATTTATCAAATGCTAAAACATATTTGAATTTAATAAATGGTTGATTTCTTTGAAATTTAGCCAATTTTTTAAAAGCAACTATAACTTTATGCCTAAATTGTAAATCGCAGTTTCGATTTTTTCTCCCAATTCCGGTGAAGTTTCTGCCAATGGCAAACGAACAATGTTTTTGCAAATTTGCAAACAAGACAAAGCTTTTTTGGCTCCAACAGGATTGCCTTCTACATATAGTAAAGGATTAAGCTCTAGCATTTTAAATAATAATTTTGAAGCTTCGCTAAATTTATTTTGAAGTCCTAAATTGATCATTTCACTATATAATTTCGGGATAATATTGCCTAAAACAGAAATAGAACCTACGCCCCCGATAGACATCATAGGTAGAGTGAGCAAATCGTCTCCAGCTATCAGCTGAAAATCGCTAGGTTTTTTTGCCATGATTTCCATGCACTGCACCATATCGCCAGAAGCTTCTTTTATCGCTTTGATATTGCCATGCTGAGCAAGTTTGCTGATGGTAGAAGCTGAAATGCTTGAACCCGTGCGCCCAGGCACATTATATACGATTACAGGTACAGGCGATTTTTCAGCAATGGCAGAAAAATGCCTGTAATATCCCTCTTGTGAAGGTTTGTTGTAATAAGGTCCAACTGAAAGAATAGCTGAAACGCCTGAAAAATTGTATTCAGAAAAGTTTTGTATGACCTCTTCTGTGTTATTGCCACCCAAACCTACAACTATAGGCAGTTTTTTGCTATTTTGGTTTTTTACAAATTCTAAAATCTCCTTTTTTTCGCTCAAACTCGTTGTAGATGGTTCGCCTGTAGTGCCATGAACCACAAGATAATCAGCTCCTTGTGAAGAAGTGTAATCAATTAGTTTTTTTAAACCTGAAAAATCAATTTTAAAGTTCTCCTCAAATGGAGTAAGCAATGCTACACCTGTACCTTTGTAATCAAACATTTTTTTCTATTCTAACATTTTTAATAATTCTTCTTCTGAGAGCAGTTTTACTCCTAATTTTTCAGCTTTTTCCATTTTAGCTGGGCCCATATTTTGCCCCGCAAGCAAGTAATTTAATTTAGCCGAAACGCCTGAAAGTATGCGCCCACCATTGGCTATAATTTTAGCTGTAATTTCTTCTCGACTAAACTTTTCAAACACACCCGAAACCACAAAACTCAAACCTTCTAGTTTTTGAGATTCTGATATAATCGGCTCATTATCAGAATATAACTTGAGACCTGCGGCTTTCAAGTCTTCAATCATTTGTAGATTTTCGGCTTGAGAGAAATATTCTTTTAAGCTATTGACAATTCGCTCTCCAATATCTGGCACTTGCAATAGAGTAGCTTCATCGGCTTGAATCAAGGCATCAATATTGGTAAAATAGTGAGCCAATTTTTCTGCAACTGTTGCACCTACAAATCGGATTCCAAGTGCAAATAAAACATTTTTAAATGGATTTTCCTTTGACTTTTCTATCGCTTCCAATAAATTATTTACCGTTTTTTCACGAAAGCTCACTTTTTTTTCTGTTCCCGATTCTATATCTAAGATAGATTTCTCTAAGCCAATCAGTTTTTCATAACTCAAAATATATAAATCGGAAGGCTTTTTTACCAATCCGTTTTCAAAAAGTACTTCTATTTTGCCTTCACCCAAACTATCTATGTTCATGGCTTTGCGATGTATAAAGTGCTCTAACCTACCTTTTATTTGTGGAGGGCAATCTTTTTCATTGCTGCAATAATGTTGGGCTTCACCCTCTTTGCGCACAAGTAAAGTGCCACATTCTGGGCAATGGCTTATAAATCCTATTTTTTCAGCTCCTGATGCCCTTCTTTCTAAATCTACACCCGAAATTTTAGGAATAATCTCTCCGCCTTTTTCTACTTTTACATAATCATTGAGCCTCAAATCCAAACGCTCTATTTCATTGGCATTGTGTAAACTCGCTCTTTTTACTGTCGTTCCTCCAAGTTGTACGGGTTCTAAATTAGCTACAGGCGTTATAGCACCTGTTCTGCCTACTTGATAGCTTACAGATTTGAGCAATGTAAAAACTTTTTCTGAAGGGTATTTGTAAGCGATAGCCCATCTAGGACTTTTTGCCGTCATTCCCAATTCATTTTGTTGCTTAAAGTCATTGACTTTGATTACAACTCCATCGGTAAAGAGCGGCAAATCATGCCTTTTGCTAGACCAATTTTGAATATAAGAAAAAATCTCTTCGATAGATTCACACTTTTGGTAAGTTTGAGAAACCGGAAACCCCCAGTTTTTTAAACTTTCTAAAGCTGAAATATGGGTAGGGAAGATGTTTTCTTCACATAAAAAACTATAAACATAGCAATCTAGGTTTCTTTTTGCCACCATGCCCGAATCTTGCATTTTCAAAGTGCCAGAAGCGGTATTTCTAGGGTTTGCCATCAAAGCTTCACCCATTTCAGCTTTTTCTTTATTGAGTTTTTCAAATTCGGAAAGAGAAAGGTAAATTTCTCCCCGCACTTCAAATTCTTTAGGAACATTCTCAGCAAAAATTTGAAGCGGAATTTTTTTAATCGTTTTTACATTTGCCGTTACATCATCACCTTTTTGCCCATCTCCACGGGTTACGGCACGAGATAAAATTCCGTTTTTGTAGGTAATGCTTATGGCTACACCATCAAATTTTTGCTCACAAGTGTATGCTATTGGCTCGTTTGGCAAGGCTTTTTTTACCCTTTCGTCAAAATCCTTTATTTCATCTTCAGAATAGGTATTTCCCAAAGAAAGCATTGGGAAACGATGAATTACAGTTTCAAAATTTTTGGCTATGCTTCCACCTACTCTCTGGCTTGGTGAATCGTCTCTTTTAAATTGAGGAAATTGGCTTTCGAGAATTTCTAATTCCTTTAATAATTGATCGAAATCAAAATCGCTAATTTCTGAAATACTTTGGTTATAGTATTGAAAATTAAGGAAATTGAGCCTATCTGTAAGTTGATTGATTTTTTGTAATGCAGTTTCGGTAGTCATAAAAATTATATTGTTTAATTTCCACCTTTTGAAATAATGCTTTCAGCTTTTTCTATGGCTTTGAAAGCATTTAAAACTTTGCCTGATTGGCATAAAGTGTTGAATTTGGCTTTTTTTCTTCTTTTACCATTTGAAGGGATTTTTACTTTGAGTGCTGAGAAATCTGTGCCACTTTCTAAGATGATTTTAACTATTTCTTCTGCTTTTAGCTCGGGATAATAGGCTTTAATGAGCGCAACTGTACCTGCCACAATCGGAGAAGCAAAGCTAGTTCCATCAGAAGTTTCAGTTTTATTTTCGGGTTTTATAGAAAATACTTGCTCACCTGGAGCAAAAATACTTACGCCCGTTCCATAATTGCTAAAAGAGGCT
>JAAFJZ010000192.1 GCA_013298205.1 Cytophagales bacterium | reverse complement strand
CTTGAAAATTCTCCACCTGAAGCTGTTTTTTTCAAAGTTTGTGGTGCTATGCCTTTGTTGGCAGAAAACAAAAATTGTACGTCATCTGCTCCATTCAATTGCTTTTCTTTTTCTTTAAATTCTATTAAAATTAAGGCATCAGGCATACCTAAGAAATCTGCAAGTTTGATTAATTTTTCTTGCAAATCAGGAATAGTAGCTTTTCTTTTCTCACTAAGCAATTGGGTTGCGGTTGTAATTTTTATACTTATTTTTTTTATTTCATCTTCTATTTCCAATAAATGAACGGTAGAATTACTGATTTTATCTAAATTTTCTTGAGATTTTTGTAAAAGTTCTATCAAACCTAAAACATCTAAACAATCATATTTTTTTAGTAGTTTGTATAAAAGGTTAAGTTTCTCTTTAATTAATTCGGCTTTTTCAGGATTATTTTCTATTTTTTCTTGTACGTAAGATATGTCTTTTGCAGTAGATTTGAGCTCAGAATGAATTTGAGTAAACAAGCTTTCAAACTCTACATACTGTGAATCATAATTTTTAATTTTCCCCATTTCCATCCTCAATGAAGCTAGCATACTTAATATTGATGGCTCTTGTTCATCTATTATATGTAAAGAAAATTGAAGACTTTTTTTGATGGCATCCGCATTTTCAATCGTTTGAAGTTCGGTTTCTAAATCATTTTGGTTTAATTTATCCAGATTAGCTTCTTCAAGTTCTTTTACAATAAAACTCAAAAAGTCTTTTTCTTTTTCTTTTTGTGCTATGTTTTTTATGAGTTCTTCTTTTTTAGATTCAAGTTTTTTGAGCTCTTTATATAAAATTTTATAGATTTCAAGTTCTTTTTGTGAACTAGCCATAATATCCAAAATCTCTACTTGATACTCAGAATTACCTAATAAAGAGGTTTGATTTTGCAAATGAATGTCAATTAAAAGTAAGCAAAGCTCCTGTATAGATTCTAAAGTCGCTGGTTGGTCGTTAAGAAAAATTCTTGATTTGCCGTTGGGATTTATTTCTCTTCTTATTACCGTTTCGGATAAATATTCAAAATCATGGGCATTAAAAAATGGCATAAGTTCATAATCTTGAATCATGAAATTTACTTCTACAATACATTTTTGAGCGGTTGTAATTATAGATTTATGGTCTATTCTTTCACCCATTATTAAACCTAGAGCTTCCATTAAAATAGATTTTCCAGCTCCAGTTTCACCCGTAATCGCATGAAAACCTGTTTCAGGGTAAAGTTCTACTTCATCAATAAGCGCATAGTTTTTAATATAAATTCTGGAAATCATTTTTATGTATTCGAAATGAAAATAAAGAATAGAAATGCACCATCCTTTTCGTAAAACAAGTAATTTTCTGCTAAATTACAGAAATAAAAATGCTATTTTTTTAAATTAAAATCAAATTTTAAAACGCTACTAAAAAATTCAAAAACCTTTTATTCTCCGTCTTTGATTTTTACCTTTTTGTAAAGTGTGCAAATGTTTTTGCCAAATTCAGTCTTGTAATCAATTTTATCAATGATTTTATTTAAAATAGATAAACCTATGCCTCCTTTTCTTTTAATTTGAATAAGAGAATATAAATCAGAATGAAATGTTTTTTTAGGTGAAAAGGGTTTAAAAAAATCAATGATTGCTACTTCCACAAGCCCAGCATGGTAATTAACTTTAATTTTTATTGGGTTTGTATCTAAATTATGGCAACATAAATTTGCGCAAATTTCGTCTGTTGCTAAAATAATTTTATATATTTCCGAATCTGGAATAGCGAAATCTTTAAGAACTTTGTTTACAAAATCCCTAATAGGTTTTAGATTATCAACGTGATTTACAAATTCAATTGTTTCCAATATACTTTAAGTTTAACGCCTCTTGTTTATCTTTTACTATATTCATAATCTCTGATAAACCAAGAATGGAGAAGATTTCAAATACTTTTTCTGCTATGCCAAAAAGTATAAGTGTTATTTTTTTTTCTTCAAGTTCATGAATATAAGACATAAATACTCCTAATCCTGCAGAAGAAATATAATCCAAATGTGTGCAATCAATAAGAATTCTATTGTAAGCTCCCAAAACTGCAGCTTCTAGTTCTTTATCTAAACGAATAGAAGATGAAGCGTCAATATCGCCTTTAAGTTTGAGAATAATTAAATCTTTTGATTCAACAATAACAGTTATTTCTATTAAAGACATAGTGAGTTTTACGAATAGTTAGTAAATGGGTTTTTGATTTAATTAATTAAATTTCAAAATCAAAAAGCTTAAATCGTCTTTTGGCTCTTTATTTCCTGAAAAATATTCAAGCTCTTTTTTTAATCGCTCTTTCATTTTGATTACATCAAGTGTAGCATATGTATTTAGAAATTCGATAAGTTTATTCGTTTCAAACCATTCACCTTTTTCATTTTGAATTTCTATTACGCCATCTGTATAAAGCAAAAGAATATCTCCAGGTTCATAATTAAAGTTTTGTGTATCAATATGTTGATTAAATTTATTGTTTCTAATTATACCCAAACCCATTCCTTTACTATTCAATACTTCAACTTGATTGGTGCATTTTCTGAAAAGCAAACCTGGGCAATGTCCTGCTCGAGTAAAACTTATATTTTTAGTTATAATATCAATTATAAATACTGATAAAGTTACAAATGATGCCTTTTCTAAGCTGGCGGATAAAGCCATATTTGCCCGTTCTGCTATTAGTGCTGTACTTACTCCTGGTACAACCATAGCATGTAAAGCTCCCATTGTAACTGCCATATTAAATGCTGCTGATGTCCCTTTTCCTGAAACGTCACCAATTAAAACTATGCTTTGGGTTTCATTTATTTTGCAAATGTCATAAAAATCCCCTCCTACCAAATCAGCTGAAACTGAATAATTGCTCAAACTGTAACCTTTAAATATACCCAAATCTTCTTTTATGAGTCTTTTTTGAACATCTTTTGCAATTTGCATTTCTTCTTTGAATCTTTCTAATGTTACAGCCTCTTGAATGAGTTTAAAATTGTCTATAGATATACAAGCTTGGTTGCAAAAATTTATAACGATATCTATCAATTCTTTATCAAAACCATCACGAGTTTCTCTAACCAAAATTATTCTTCCCCAAACTAAATCTGCTCGAATCAAGGGTACACTTAAAAATGATTCATATCGAATAGCGATTACAGAGTAAGAGGATTTAATTTCATTTTTCAAGCTTTTAATCCAAAAAACTTCTTTACTTTTAAGATTAAGTTTTAAAGAATTTGAGGTTATTTGTTTGATTTCTTCAACTTGTCCAAAATACAATTGCTGACGTGTTACAATTTTCTCTTCTTTCTCATTAGGATATATTTCTATCCAACCCGCATCAGCTAAAACAGCCGAAATCGAAGAATTTAACAAGACTTCATAAACTTGCTCTTCACTTTTACCTTTTTGTAATGAATCACTTAAGCGGTGCATGCTTACAATTTCTTCAAATTTTTGTTCAAAAACAGAAGAAGTAGGCAAATTGAATACCAAAACCAAAAAAGCAACCAAACTATAAGAAAAAACAAAAAGTAAAGTAATAACGATAAATGGCTTGTATAAAATACCAAAAACATAAGGCTCAATACTTAATTTCCAACTGTAAAAAGCGATCAAAATACTAACCAATGAAATTAAAAATGTAAAAAATAAAGCTTCAATTTTACTTTTAAAATTTAAGTAGGCAACCCATTTTTGATGAAAAATCAAGTAAAAAAGCATAAATGCTGAAAATGCCATTGTAAAAAAATAAATCTTTTCATAGTTAAATATAGTTAATTCTGATACGATAAACCCAATTATCAAACTATACTCAAATATTAACCAGGAAAAATGAATAAATTTGCTTTTTTGATAAAGTAAAAGTTTTTTAAAAGCAAAAAACCCATTTGAACTAAAAATGCAAATACTTACAATTAATAAGGTTTTTATAAATCCTAAAATAAATATTTTATGTTTTGATTCTGGTAATGATTTAAGCAAGGAAACGCAAAAGGTAAATGCCAAAAAGCATACAACTGAAGTAATGAAAGTGCGCCAAATTAATTCAGAAAAAGCTGTTTTTTTTAGATTTGAAATTTCAAATTTGAAATAATAAAAAATCGTTATACTTAATAAAAAGTAAGCATATATTGTTGTTTGATTTCCTAAAAAATGAAAATAACTTTGAAAATTTATAAAAGTAAATGTTAGAATACTTATAAATAAAAAAATGTTTTTAAGTAAAATTTTAGATTTTGAAAATGACATAAATTTGAGCTACTTTTGTATAAATATAATAATTGCTATTATTTTTTATAACTTAATAAGAGATTTAGCAAAACTATAAAAATAAATATATGAAAATTAATTTTAAGTTTTTAGAATCAACAAATGTATCTTTTTTATCTAAAATTCTTATGCTTAGTTTTGTTTTTTTAAGTTTCTGTTTTTCAAATGTTTTTTCTCAAATTACAATAACTAAACCTTGGTTAGGGGCAGTTTATCAAAGGGATGTAAATAATAAAAGTCATATTTCTATTGAAGGAAATTTAACAGCTTCTTTTGATAGCTTGGAAGCTAATTTCTACGTTTTGAATGTAGGCCAGGGCACAACAACTGGCTGGCAAACCATAGCTAGCTTCTACAGGATTTAAAAATACCATTAACGTACCTGCTGGTTGGTATCAATTGCAAGTTAGAGGTTATAAAAATGGTTTGCTTTTTGGAAACGTATCAAGTATTGCCAAAGTAGGTGTAGGTGAAATTTTTTACATAGCGGGTCAGTCTAATGCACAAGGTGGCGGTACAGGTGTAGATGCTACAAGTGATTTGGTTCGTAGAATTGATTATAGAAATAATTATCCAGAAACAGGTGTCTCTGTAAATCCTGCCCCTATAAACCCCGTTTTTACTCAACTTTCTGGTGGTAACATTGGTCCTAGAGGTAGTGGTTCATACTATTGGGGAGCATTAGGTGATTTGTTGGTTTCAAAATTGAATATGCCCGTTTTGTTTTTTAATGCAGGCTGGGGAGGAACAGACATATTTAAGTGGTATGCTTCAGCTCAACCTTTGGATATATCTCAAATCAATTTTTATAATACAAATACTTATCCCTATCAAAACTTAAAAGACGCTTTTACTAATTGGTCTGATGTTTTGGGTGCAAGAGCTGTTTTGTGGCACCAAGGTGAAGCAGATGCCACTTGGGCTGCAGATAATGACAATACAATTAATTATAATAATTATTTAACTCGATTAAATAGCATAATTTCCAAATCGAGACTTCATGCAAACAAACCCAATTTAAGCTGGGTAGTAGCCAGAGTTAGCTATGACCAAACCTCTGGACAACAAGCAAATAACAATATTGTAGGAAGAAGAGCCAGTGTTATTAATGCACAAAATTATGCAATTGACTACGGTTCAAATGTATATGCTGGTCCCAATACAGATGTTTTCGTAGGAAGACCTGATGGAGTACATTTTATTGGAAATGTTACAACTATGCAATCTGTGGCAGCTGCTTGGAATACCT
>JAAFJZ010000191.1 GCA_013298205.1 Cytophagales bacterium | reverse complement strand
TTGCTAGAGTCTGAAATATTAGAGTTAAAAGCCAATCCTAACAAAAACGCTAAAGGAACTGTAATTGAAGCATCTTTAGATAAAGGAAGAGGTTTTGTTTCTTCTATGCTTATTCAAACGGGTTCTTTAAAAGTAGGAGATATTTTACTTGCAGGTTCTTATTTTGGAAGAGTAAAAGCCATGACCAATCACTTAGGTCAAAGATTAAAGGTAGCTGGGCCTTCTATGCCGGTGCAAATATTAGGTTTAAATGGCGCTCCTCAAGCAGGAGATAAATTTAATGTACTAGATACAGAAAGAGAAGCCAGAGATATTGCTACTAAAAGAAGTCAAATTCTTAGAGAACAAAATATTCGAACTAAAAAACACATTACACTTGATGAAATTGGTAGAAGACTTGCAATTGGTAACTTCAAAGAATTAAATATTATTGTAAAAGGAGATGTGGATGGTTCTGTTGAGGCTCTTTCAGATTCGTTGTTGAAATTATCAACTGAAGAAGTTCGTGTAAATATTATTCACAAAGCGGTGGGTGGAATTTCAGAATCAGATGTATTGCTAGCGTCTGCATCTGATGCCATCATTGTAGCTTTCCAAGTAAGACCAAGTACATCCGCTCGTAAACTTGCTGAACAAGAAGAAATTGAAATCAGACAATACTCAGTAATTTACGCAGCAATAGATGAAATTAAAGATGCTATGGAAGGTTTGCTAGAACCTAAAAAAGTAGAAGAAATTACAGGTACTATTGAGGTGCGTGAAGTATTTAAAATTACTAAAATAGGTACAGTAGCAGGTTGTTCGGTTTCAGAAGGATTTGTAAAAAGATCAAATTATATTAGGTTAGTTAGAGATGGAATTGTAATGCACACAGGCAATATTGATGCATTAAAACGTTTTAAAGATGATGTTTCTGAAGTTAGACAAGGTTTTGAGTGTGGTTTAAGTATAAAAAATTTCAATGATATTCAAATTGGTGACATAATTGAATCTTTTGAAGAAAAAGAAGTGAAAAGAAAATTGCAATAGCTTCTAAATATAATGAAAGAATATGATATAGAAGTAAAACATCACAGATTTATTGGCTGGGTAGCGATTGTGATAGAGAAACAAATCGCACCTAATCAAGAAAAAAAGGAAAAATACATTACTTCTATTAAAAATGATATTCAAGATGCTATTCAAGAAATAATTAATGTACTCAAGAAAATAGATTTACCAAACTCAAAAGTTACTTTTCGTTCAAAACAATTTTTTAATTTAGATAATCTTTCTGAATATTTGTACAAATGTTTTGTTAAAGACGTTGAAATAGAAATAAAACCAGAAGATTAAATTATGCATTAAAAAATTGTTTTTTAATGCACTTTATCTCCTCTCAACTCAATTTTAGCTAATATATCTATTTCGATATTGAGAATTTCTTGCCATCTGGCATCTACAATATTTGCATCCATATATTCTTTAGCCAAACCTATATAGTTCCTGTAATGCCCAGCTTCGGAAATCATAAGTTCATGGTAGAATTTCCTTAGATCTAAATCGTTGATTTCAAGTGAGAGCAAACGAAAACGCTCACAACTTCTGGCTTCAACGAGTGCATTAATGAGCAATCTATCCATCAACTGGATTTCGATATTCCCACCCTTGCGCTCCAATTTAAAAAGTTCGTTTACATATTCATCTTTTCTTGGGCGACCCAATTTAAGATTTCGCTTTTTAAGTTCTTTAATTACGCGTTGAAAATGGCCCCATTCTTCTGAAACAGCTGGAGTAAGCACTTCTACAAGTTTTTCTCTATCAGAAAAATTGATAATAAGAGAAATAGCGGTAGAAGTGGCTTTTTGCTCACAATACGCATGATCAGTAAGTATTTCCTCTATACTTCTTTCAACCAAATTCACCCATCTTGGGTCGGTAGGAAGTTTTAAACCAAGCATAATTAAATTTGAGGGTGTTTATTTTTTTACAGTATCTATGTCTTTGAGGGCATCTTTGGCTAATTTATTCTCAGCATCATTTACCAAAACTTTGTTGTATAATTCTTTGGCTTTGGGTTTATCATTTTTGATTTGCCAGTAGTAAAATGCGATATTTAAGTACGCAGTTGCCAAATCTTTTTTAGATTTTTCAGCTATCTTAGGATCAGCTTCGGTAGTAGAAATAAATTTTTCATAATGTGGCAAACTTAAACCAAGTTTAGAATCTTTGTCAAATAATGCTTGGCATCTTGCTTTAAACAAATAACCATAAGGACTATTGGGTGCGAGCTGAATTACTTTTGAAAAATTGGTATCAGCTTTTACATAATCTTTCCCAAAATAATAAGCTCTACCAATGGTTAAATAGTCGTTTGCACTCGCTGTGCTGGCTTTCAAAATAGCAAGTGCTTCGTATTGCATAGCAGATTCTACAAAATTCTTTTTGTCGTAGTAATAAGTAGCCATAAAATTGCGCAAATCTTTATTTGTAGAATCTTTTTTGAGCGCTAATTTTACATATTTCACGCCCAAAGAGTCATTAAGTAAACCCAAATACGATTTTCCAAAGTATTCATAATCGCTCGTTAAATGACGGCTCGAATCAGATAAAGTAAAGAATGTACTTAGTTTTTCATTTCCTTCCGTAAATTTCTTAGTTTCAACTAAAGAGTATCCTAGCAAACGGTAAGCAATCGCATTTTTTGACTGAGTTTGAATAATTTGGTTTAACTGCTCAGCACATTCTTCATATTTTTTACTAAAAAACAGGAAGCGAGCATAACGATACAAATTTGTAGGATTTCTTTCAGAACCATCTAAGTATTTTTTGTAATCTTCTCTTCCTTTTTCATACTGCCCAGCTTTCAAAAGCAATTCACCACGCTCTCTATAAGCAGGGAAATAAGCTGGATTTATCGTGATGGCTTCATTATATAATTTTAAAGCTTCTTGGTAAGCTTTTGAGCGCACATATACATACCCTAATCTGATTTTTGCTTTTGCACTTTTGGGGTCTAAACGAATGGCATTGTCGTAATCGGTAGCTGATTTTGAGCCATCTAAAAGGGAAAAATAAGCATCTCCTCGAGCTATCAAATATTCTGCACTCGTTTTGTTAAGTTCTATAGCTTTGGTATAAACTTCAATGGCTTTTTTTGCATTTTTATTTACTTCTGGTTCCATGTAGGCTTTGCCAATGGCATAATAAACATCAGGTTTTTTGCCTTTTGCTGCTTCTAATGCACTTGAAAACAGCTTTTTCGCTTCCAATGAATCGTTTTTCAGTAAAGCTACTTTCCCCAAACCTACTGTATTGAGTGGAAATTTAGAATCTAAAGCTAATCCAGATTTGAAATTAATAGAAGCGGAATCTAAGTTATCTATAGTAGCATAAATATCTCCCAAATTGTAATAAGCTTCTGCACTAGGTTTGGTTTTAATCAAACTTTGAAAAAAAGATTTTGCTTGATTGTATTTTTCATTGTCCAACAATATGATTCCATCTTGCATGGTTTGAGCAAAAATTGGCAATTGAAGCCCAAAAGCGATTGCAAGCGAAAGAAATGTTTTTTGTGAGTTCAACATCTTATTTTAAGTTTTATTTGGTTTCTTTTAATTTTACTATTCTCATGGGCATCATTGCAGGTACTAATCCTGCTTTAAGAATAATTCTTTGCCCCTTATCTCCAGCCACAAAAGAGCAAAATCCTGTGCCTAAGCCCATGCGTGCCTCACGACTTATCACATAAATATCTCTGCAAAGTGGGTACTCTTTTAAGGCTATAAATGCTTGGTAAGGTTTGGTAAAAGATTCTGAATTAGTGTCTTTCGCTACAGACGCAACCCTAATTTTGTCGTGAAATTGCTGGGTTTGGGGAGAATCTAAATCACTAATCCAAGCTACACCTACAAAACCAATAGCATCGGGGTTCTTGTTTACATATTCTATTACTTCTGCGTTGCTACCTGCGGCAAAAATTTTGCTCTTGATTTCAGATTGCTTTATTCCCAAAGTATCTACTACAAACCTAAAATTGCTTGAACCACTTTTATCAAAAACCAATACGATAGGTGAACTTGTAAGCTTAGCATTTAACTGTTTCCAATCGTTCAAATCTCCTTTTATCATTTGAGAAATTTGTGTTAAGGTAAATAAAGTATCTGTTCTTTTGTTATTTACTATGATACCAACGGCATCGGTAGCTATTTTAGTATATCTTGGTATTATTTTTGCTTGTACAAATACTTGTTCCTCCTCTTTTGAGAGTCGTCTGTTTACAACCGTGAGCCTTGAGCTATCTTGTAAAAGCAAATTAACCGCTTCTTGCTCAGGCAGATAGTTGATGTTAATTTTAGCATATTTATAGTTGTAATGAAACATATCTTGCATTTGTTCAAAGATAGGTTTATACGATTCGTCTATACTGATTGTGATTTCCCCAGACGTGGCATTGTCTTTTGGAGAATCGTTTTTAGAACAAGATAAAAAAATAAGTGAAATGAAAAATAATGTAATTTTAAGAATGAAATACATTTTTGGTTTCAAAGTCTAGGAACGAATAATTAAAAATTAAGCATATTCTTTTTGGGTGCGGTAAAGTCTAAACGCACCATAAGCGAAAAAAGCGATAGCAAGTAAGCTTTCGTATTTTTCTCCTAAATAATTATTGGTTTGCAAACCCAAATACAGGAAATACAAACCAATAATCATGTAAGTAATAGCCATGAAGAATCTAAAATACTTCAAAAGATTTATTCAGTAGCCAATTTATAACTAATTGGAATCGAGAATTTTACTTTTACAGGTTTTCCGTTTTGTTTACCTGGATTCCATCTAGGCATCATTTTCACCACTCTTACAGCTTCAGCATCGCATTCTTCGCTCAAACCTCTTGCTACTTGAATATCAACAATAGAGCCATCTGAACCTACGGCAAAAGTGATGTAAACCCTACCTTGCACACCCATACGAGCTGCTTGTTGTGGATATTTTATATTTTTACCTATAAATTTATTCATCTCAAGCGCACCACCTGGAAACTCAGGCATTTGCTCTGCAAACATCAAAACTTCTTCAGGCTCTGGAGCTACTACAGGTGCAGGCTCTACTACAATCGGTTGTTCATTTGGGTCTCCTTCACCTTCTTGATTCACATTAGAAATTACATTTTCTCTAATATCTTCAATTTTCGGTGGATCTTCTACTACCTCTTCATCAGGTGCGACCACAGGAGGCAAATACTTAATAGAAGGCGGTATTACTGGCGGAGGTGGCGGAGGTGGCGGAGGTGGAGGGGGTGGAGAATTTGGGTCTATCGGTGGAGCTTCGAGCTTGGTGATGTCAATCATTTTAGGCTTTTCTATTACTTCCTTAGTTTTGAACGTATCATAAATTAAGGGACCTCCAATACCCAAAGAGAATATGAGACAAGCTATAATCAAAGCATTTTTTACGTGGTCAGGGTAAACGACACGCAAATCATAAGCTCCGTACATTTTATTGCGACTATCGAATACGATATCGTCCATATGAATTTTGCTATTTTCCATAATTACACTCCAGTTGGGTCTATATATTGTACCAATTTC
>JAAFJZ010000190.1:1019-5596 GCA_013298205.1 Cytophagales bacterium | reverse complement strand
CTAAATCCAGTTTGTGTGGTTCTTGTGCTTCTATAAGATGATAAAAAGCATTTGGATAGATTTTTATGCAACTTTCTGACCACATTCCATTTGAGGCACCTACATCAATAACTGTTTCAATGGCAATTCCCTGTGCTTGACAACGCTTAATAGCATAGTTCATTGTAAATTCATTGGACACATTCGCAGTGTTATCTACATATTTTTCGGGCATAGAAGATAGTTTATTGACTTGATAGCCAAGTGCCTTGAATAAGGCTTGCAATATATTTTTTAGCATAAAGCTATTATAAAAATGAATAAATTGTTTTTCGTGCAAATATTTTATGTACCAATATTTTTGCAACTTTCTGTTCCACCAAAGTAGCAAAAATACCTTTCACTGCCTACGTATCACCATAATTCAAAATAAATTCTACAAGGACACTATCAGTGAGTTTACTTTTATCAAAATAACTCTTGATGTTTTTCTATTATTTTATTTCTTACTCATTTCTTATCATTTTAGAGCATTTACAAGATGCAAAGGTAAGAAAAATAATCAATTATTATAAATATACGTTACCAACTGTTTAATTATCCTTAATATTACTTTTTTAGAAATGTGTATCAATCATAGAAGAATCATAATTTACTGAAACGTATTAAAATCTTAAAGAAAAAACGACTAAGTCATCTTTAATAGTTTTTTCGTTTATCTCTTGACTTACCCATTCAACACTTTCTGAAAAATCAATATTTTCAAAATAGATGATTTGCTGTCTGAATAATTTTTCAGAATATCCATCTCCAAAAAGCTCATTTGCCTTGATACTGACCTGCTCTATTGTGAAATGATTTTGCAATAAATGATGAATATCCACATAGTCTTTCCATTTAGACCTTCTGCCCATTGCATAAAACTTCATAGCGGCAAGCGTAAGCAAATCAGGCGTTTTAATTCCTTTTTCTATAGAGATTGTACCTTTTATAGGAAACGGATAATTAAAAAACGTTAATTTAACATCATCTACTAAAAAATGTATTCCATCTCCATCTTCAAATAAAAGGTGTTTATTTTTATTTAACAGGCTCAATTTTTTTTTTATTTTTGATTTATTGAGAGGATTTCCTTTAAATAAATCAAAATCAATGGACATTCTATGTCCTGTTTGGAGTGCAATAGCTGTTCCTCCTACCAAAATAAATTCTCTTTTAAATTGAGATAAAAATGGCAAGATTTCTTTTTGGCTATTTGAAAGGATATTCAGGTACATTTTTTTTAAAATATAGGTCAAAGAAATTTCTTACCTGTGGAAAATAATTATTTCTTTTGTTATTAATACTATGTGCAAATATTTTTGCAACTCTTTCTTCTCCCAAAGTAACAAAAATATCTTTAACAGCCTGCATATCACCATAATTCAAAATAAATTCTACAAGCACGCTATCGCTCATATCATTTAGTTTGTTTTTATCAAAATACCAAAATAATACTTGGTACTTTTCTATCATTTGATTTCTACTCATTTTTTATCATTTTAGAGCATTCACAAAATACAAAAGTAAGAAAAATAATCAACTATTTTACTAAATTTGTCTTATTACTTATGTTTTCAAAATAACATGATATAAGTTAATATATTTCTTTGCTTGCACTTTGAGAGCATATTTTTCTTGTGCTTTTTGTGCTATTTTTTGCCTGTCAAATAGATGACTATTATTTAAAAAAATCTCTATATTTTTTTGTAATGTATCAACGCTAATTTCAGAACAGAGATAACCATTTTCGCTATCTTCTAAAACGTCTAAAATCCCGCCCACAGGAAAACCTATTATTGGCGTGCCACACAACAAGGACTCTATCATAGTGTTTGGCAAATTATCTTCAAGTGATGGAATCACAAAAACATCTGCTGCCGAATATGCCATTGCCATCAAACGCTCATCTTGTATTTTGCCTAATTCTATCAGGTTAATTTTCTTTTCTATATTGGTTTTTGAGCCTACAGCACACAATACAATTTCATCATTTTTTATTTTTTCTAAAGCTTTTTTTAGAAAAACAAATCCTTTTCTATTATTATCAACTGAATCAGCTACAAACAAAATTACTTTTTTATTTTGAGGTAAGCCTAATATTTCCCTGCAAAAATCTCTATTATAAGGCTTAAAAATATTTATTGAAAATCCGTAAGGAATATGAAAATGTTCAAATTTTTCAAAAACTTGGCTTTTTTTTGAATCTTCAAAAAGCCATTTTGAAGGTGCAACTATTGTGATTTTATCAATATTTTTCAGGACGTTTTTTTTGAAATCTACCATTTTCTCGCCTTCCTGCAACTCTTGCTTTTGATATTTTCTTTCAATAGGCATCCCGTTATCGTCTATACCTAAAAAACGCTCTGCATAATGTTCTATACCAAGAAAAGGGTTTTGGTCGTGTAATGTCCAGACAATAGGTTTTGTATTCTTTGCAAAAAAACTCTGCCAATCCAAAAAATTAGCTACCCAATGCAAGTGTATAATATCTGCATCTTTATATAACGGACTTTCAGTAATATCTGTTATGGCAAAGGGATAGCTAAGCATTTCTAAGCCTTTTCTTACCTTTTCTAAGGCTATTTCTGTTCTTTCCTGTTCAGAATATGTTGATAATAGTTTTAACTTTTTGCCTATTCCTACGAGTTTATGTTTTAATTTTACTCTAAAATTAGCCAAAGCAAGTATAAAACTAAAGGTAAGTGGCAAATAATAACTTCTCTCTTTGATAAGTGCCTTAGAATCTATATTTTCTTCAAGTAGTCCCTGATGCAAGCGCATACACGCCTTACCAGCACCGCCTGTGTCGTAAGTGTTTATATGAAGAATTTTCATTTATTTGTGAGCCTCAATAAAAAGTGAATCTGGTTTAAATATTACACCATCTTTGCTTTCTAATTCAAATTTATTCCATTCAGCAATAGCACTTGTAAAAGCAGTATTGACCCTAACATCCTTAAACCCTATTTTCGTTAATAGTTGAGTGAGAGAAAATCTATCATACATCCATTGATGAATTTCGCCTCCTAAGCGGAATTTCCCTAAATTTGTGTAAGTAAGATTTTTATTATCATTATAAATTATTTTTTTCAATGCTTGTTTTATTTTGCTAAAGAATTTTCTTAGCAAACTTCTCTTATCTGTATTCTCCTCATTTTCAATATTTATCTTATCCAAAGAGGATAAATAAAACTTTCTCAAATTTCTCCCTTCTTCTCCAATTCTTTCAAATACATATTCTTCATTAGGAATTGTGGGCTGAAAAATATAAGCTGCCATATCTCCACCACTTTTAGATCTTACGACTTGGTCATACATTTCAAGCATTATCCAATTATAGTTGTGTTTTGCTTTTTCATTTCCCTGCAAAGCCAGTTCTAAATTTTTGAGATATTCTCTTGCAATCTGCTCCAAATCTGGTATAGCTATACGAATAATGCCATTGGGCTTAAGTACTCTATAACATTCTTGTAAAAAAAGTTCTCCGTCAATCTTTGTAAAATGCTCCAATACGTGGGAATGGTAAACCACATCAAAACATTCGTTTTCCATAGGAATACCTTGTAAAAGATTATGCGCAACTACTGCCTCGCAAGTGCTTACAAAATCTATATTAGTCCAAGAGGCATGATAGCGAGAACCGCAGCCAAGGTTAAGAAGTTTCATACAAACATCACTTTTCATATTGCTTTAATATATATAAGATAATACCCACAATTTCATCAACCTTATTTAAGTAATAACGGTCAATATCTACATAAATAATATTATATTCCAATTTCATAAAACACCAATCGTAGGCATTGGTAACACATCCATAAATCACGTTTATATTTTCTCCTTCTTGTTCATTGTATAACTTTGCGGCATACATTTCAGCCGCACATTGCCCAAAACCTTCGTCAATTGCACAATTTTTGGCCTCCACCAAACAAAAAACAGGTGCAGAAATGCTATTTTTATTCGTATTCAAGGTAAATAAAAAATCACAAATTCCGGTCAAAGATAAGCTACTATCTACATCAAAAGTATAACCTGAAAAATAATTAAAAATCTGTTTGCGTAGCTTCACTTCTTTAAATATAGGCGCAATCACCAATTCAGACTTTGCTTTTTCGCTCATCAGCGGCATTAATTTGGCATAGTTAATATCGTCTATCAACCTTTGGCTGATTACTGCTATAGGTGCAGGCGATGGAAACAAACTAATATCTGTTGTTTTTATCCCTAATTTTTTTTCTACCTGTTTCAAATTTAAAAATTCGGTGTAAGCCATATTTTTAATAATTTAGTACCATCTGTAAACTTACAAAAAACTTTCGTTTTGAAAAGGAATACCTTGTAATAAATTATGGGCTTATACATATTCAGACTGACTTCCAAAGTCTATATTTGACCATGCTTTGTGGTAGAGTTGTCCGCAGTCGAGGTTTAGGTAGGTTTTCATAGTTTATCCTTGTAAAAATCGTTTGATTCGTATTCTTATTCTAATTATTTGCTTTATTTTCTGTAAAAAACTTATTTTCGTTGGCTTTATTTCTGCTTTATTTATTCTG
>JAAFJZ010000190.1:0-1009 GCA_013298205.1 Cytophagales bacterium | reverse complement strand
TTTTACATTCTTCGTAATTCCACTCTGATACATTACAACCTTTATGACGCAATATTTTCACATTTTCAAAATAAATAGGCATCAAGTTCAAATAAGTTTGGTCAACATAATGTCCTTTCTGAATATTTATCTCACATTTATATTCACAGCAAGTAGCCCACCAGTTCATCACATCTAAAGCAGATTGATTACAGCCAATAAACCCTGCATTGAATAGTCCACTTGTAAAAAGTAACTCAAAACTATTATAAGGCGTATAAGGACTTAAATTCCGCCAATGAGGCGTAATAATCACTTTATTATGTTCTAACTCATCAAATAAAAATTGGTAATCATTGTAAAAATATAAATCACAATCCAAAAAAAGCACCTTTTCGTGTAGTGTGAGTAAATGACCAATCAAAACAGATTTTAATGACCACCGCAAAGCATCTTCATTATTCTCTTGATATTTTTTAATAATCTTTTGGGCTAGTTCAGTCTGATTGATGTTTTCCAAATATAAAAAATGGATATTAGGAAAAATAAATTGTATAGTCTTTTTCTCTATTTTATCATCTACAATTAATACATAAAAAGGAAAAGAATTAAATTTGAGTAAAGATTCATTCAAAGCCAACGCATAATGCAGGTAATCAGCGGTAATAATAGTACAAGTAACATTCATATTTTTATTTCCCTAAGAAACGTTTAAGGCGAGTACGAATTCGAAGTTTATGTCTGATTTTTTGTATTAGAGAAAATAATGTAAATACAAATTTAGGAATCAACGCATTTTTTTTTTGCAATATACTATGTACTACCAATAATTTGTCAAAACAACTTTTATACTGCTTATATAAAATGATTAACAACTCTACATCATTAGGGGAGAAGTTTTGAACATCTTCTATATGTGAAAAAATAACCTTTTGAAAACTATCACTATATTGGTAATTTAAGTATTTATCAAGAAAAGCATACATTAAAATTCTATCCTTGCAAGTCTTTTCCCAATGTATGGTATGTT
>JAAFJZ010000019.1:6500-13910 GCA_013298205.1 Cytophagales bacterium | reverse complement strand
CTTCAGTAGCAAAAATAATAGGAATAAGCATTTTTCTATAGAATATAACTCGATATATTACTTTTAAACTTTAAAAATTAACTTTTAAAAAAAAGTGTTTAATATTGTCAAGTTGAAACCTTAAGTCAAAATGGGTTAAAGTTGTAGCTAATGCTTAAAACTCTGACCAGATAAAAGTTGGTCGATCGGATACGGTATGTTTGCTATAAATCCCAAATTTGAAGTTCTCGTTCTTGTCGTGATTGATATTCCGTTTTATCTATTTCGCTCTGTTTCAATTCATAATTTAAATATTCAAATGGTAAAGTTTTTCTTGATGCAATCGGGAATTGATTAAGAAGAGCACCACAGATAAATCCTTTAATATTGTCTTCAATATCCATTTTGATAATATCAATAAAATCTAAATTAACGATGTCAATTAAATTATTGTCTAAATCTATTAATAAGCTATCAAATGGAATATTAATTTGAGAACTTGTTTTATTATCAATAATATGATAACCGTTGGTTTTTATTCCTTTGTTTTGAAATTGTTTGATTAGTGAATAAGAAATAAATTTTTTAATAGTTTCATTAACCTCTAAATCAATTACTAAATCCAATTGGAGTATTGCTAAACTCTCCCAAGTTATAATACCTACATTATTTTTTAGTTGTTTAACTTGCTCTTTAACTGCTTTTTCAGCACGTTCCCCAATGCAATACAATATTGATTTATTTGTACCAAATCTATCAAATTCTTCTATGTTATCAAGATAATATGATGGACTTAAATCTTTTTCAGCTAATTTAGATGTTAAATTTTTACATTCAATAACAATTAAATATTCCGATTTGTTTGTTGTTATTTTTAGAACTATGTCTATAAGTTTTATCCCAATTCTATATTCATTTTTATAGATTGGTTTTTCCCATTCATAACTCCAAGAGACATTTGTTACTGATTGAATAGGAAAATCCAAGTTAGCTAATTTAATTAGCTTTAAAATAAATTTCTCTTTATTAAAAATCGAAAAATTTTCCCAAAGTGATATTTGCAGGTTTTGTTCAGAAGTAAGATTAAATAATGTATGTTTCCTATTTGTTGTTCCTTTCGTGCCTTTAAATCTCGTTTGGTCTGCCCAAACTCTTTTTAATCTTTTGTATTCAATAGAATTGGAAGAAACGGGTAAACAATTTAATAGTTGATACCAATATTCGTTATTACTTTCTATTTCAAATATCATTTGTATTTCTTTTTTTCGTCCTTTTTAACACCACGTTTTTTTTAAAATTTCGCACAATCGGGTCACCCAAAGGAATCTCACCTTTGGATTCCCACAGAACCGTGCGTGAGACTCTCACCTCACACGGCTCTTCATGTTTGTAAATCACTCAAAGATAAATCTTCTTACGGATATACCCATTGCCAATAAGCAAATAAATTGGGGCGTTCTTTTACCGAGTCACGCAAGGGTCTTTCCCCTACCTGGTCTAAGTTTGAGCGGAAAGACAACTTAGACCCCAAATAAAGGAAGTTTTCAACTTCCGTAACCCATTCCTCCAGTAGCAAAGATAATAGGAATAAGCCTTTCTGGCTAGCCTAAGAGTAAAAGTCTTGGTTAGGTTTTTTGTTTTAAAAATATAGCTTTAAATAAGGTTTTAATAAGTGAAATATCGAGTTTTTAGCGTTATTAAATTCAATATTTCATTCGTTTTGATTTGTGCTAAAACGATTCGGAAAACCTAAATATTGTATTTGATTTTACAAGCTATTGATTTACAGATATTTATTTCTATAAGGGAGGCCACATTTAGCAATTCTGGTAACATATAGAAACTACTCAAAAGCCTCTTATTCAGTTATATATTTACACTAAGCGTAGTCAGGGACTACGCTTAGTGAGGACTTAAGGGAAAAATATCCAATGCTATATTAATGAAAAATACCCACAAAGGCAAAATTATAGTTCGCTTTGATACAAAATATATCAATATTATGATACGCTTCTATACAAAATTTATTAAAAATATAGTACGCTATTATACAAAATAATTATAAATTATGATTCGCTTTGATACAAAATATATAAATATTATGATGCGCTTTGATACAAAATAATAAAATATTATGATTCGCTTTGATACATAATAAAATAAATTAAGGTACACTTTGGTACAAAAAATTTAAACATTATGGCACGCTTTATTACAATTATATTATATTTGCAAAAAAATAATAACACAATGTATATACGTAATATAATTAAAAATCTTTTGATTTGGAAAGATAGTGATGCCCGTAAACCATTGATAGTGAGAGGTGCTAGACAGGTTGGCAAAACTTCTATCATTCATCAGTTTGGAGAGATGTTTCCTCATTACATTTATTTGAATTTAGAAAGAGAAAAAGATGCTAATTTATTTTTAAACTATTCTTCTATAAACGAGCTAGTTGAAAATTTACTATTTTTAAACAAGGTAAATTTAACACATAAAAATAAAACACTTATTTTTATAGATGAAATACAAGAAGTCCCGAAGGCAATAAATACTCTTAGATATTTCTATGAGGAATTTCCTGAAATATATGTGATAGCAGCCGGGTCGCTTTTAGAGACTATTTTAAGTGAAAATATTTCAATACCTGTAGGCAGGGTAGAATTTAGACTTTTGAGACCTGTTTGTTTTGAAGAATTTTTGGGAGCAGTAGATGAGAAAAATGCTTTAGATGAAATTCAGAAAATACCCATTGCAGATTTTACTCATACTAAGCTGATGGATTTGTTTCGTGATTTTATATTTATTGGCGGAATGCCTGAGATTGTGAAAAATTATGCAAAAAACAAAAATCTGCATTTATTACAACCTATTTATGAATCGTTGCTTGTTACGTATCAAAATGATTTTGAAAAATATGCAAAAAACAATTCACAAGCTCAGATTTTGAGACATATATTAACAACAATGGGTTCGGAATTTACAAACAGAATTAAATTTCAAAATTTTGGAAACTCAAATTATAAAAGCAGAGAAGCGGGTGAAGCGCTTAAAACTTTGGAAAAAGCCATGCTTATAAACTTGGTCTATCCCATCACAAACACTACATTTCCGCTTATATCGGATTTTAAAAAATCGCCTCGATTACATTTTTTAGATACGGGTTTGCTCAATAAAATGGCAGGTATTCAAAAAGAAATATTGCTTGCCAAAACATTAGATAATGTATATTTTGGCAAAGTGGTGGAGCATTATGTAGGACAAGAAATTCTCGCAAGTAACTATTCGCCAATGCATCAAATTCGGTTTTGGACTAAGGAAAACAAAGACTCAAATGCGGAAGTAGATTATGTAATTCCATACGAAAGTTTGTTAATTCCGGTTGAAGTGAAATCTGGAGCTGTGGGTCGGTTGCGATCTTTGCATGAGTTTATGGATGTGGCTCCTCATCAAATTGCAGTCAGAATATTTTCAGAAAAATATAAAGTCGAAAATGTAAAAACTATCAAAGGAAAGCCATTTAAATTGATAAATCTGCCTTTTTATTTATCACATAAAATCAACGAATATATTGCCTTAAATATTTAATTCGAGTCAATCGTTTGAATTTTAGTTTTAGCAATGTAAGCATCCATTAAAGATATGACGTTTTTTTTCTCATCCGTTTCCAATTCCTGGACTTCTTTAAAGCGACTGATTGGTTCTTTTTTAAGCCCAGCATCTTTAACCACATCATCTGCTGTGCCATTCATCAAAAAATCAACGGCAGTATCTAAAGCCTTAGCCAGTTTGGTCATTGCTTCGGCATTAGGCTTTGTTTCTCCTCTCTCATAACGGCTCACTTGTGTAAAATGAACTTCTATAAGTTCTGCCAGTTCGCCTTGAGAAACTCCTTTTCGCTTACGAAGGCCTTTTAAACTATCTGCTAACTCTATTTTATTTAGCATTGGGGTAAAATTATACAACAAATTTAGCTTAAACATCAAGTGTTAGCAAAAATATTTATTATATTTGAGCTTTAAAAGAAATTTATTTTTAATCACTATTAACTAAATATTTAAAAAAATTAGCTTGAAAAAAATCATTTTATTATCGATTAGTTTACTTGTTGCAAGTGTTGCTTTTTGCCAAGATTTTGAAGGTGAAATTACATGGAAAATAGACGCTCAAATGCTTAAAACAAGAGAAAATGCTTCGCCTGATAACAATAATTCAGAAATGGCTAAGGCAAGAGAACAATTACAAAAACAACTTAAAAGTCCTGAGGTAGCCAATAACCCGCAAGCAAAGGAAATGTTGGAGAAAATTTTAGCCCAAATGCCTAGCCCTGAAGCAAATAGCGGTGGAAGTTTAGCTGATAATATGATGCCTAAAGCTATGTTAATTAAAATAAAAAACGGAAGTTCTGTTTTGACTATGCAAGGAGGAATGGTCGCGAGTATGATGGGCGACATACTTTCTTTGAAAGGGAAACCCGAAACCTATGCCATCAAAAGAGACAAAAAAACCTATTCTATTATGCCTCAATCCAAAGCCCTAAAAGGAGATGAGATTTTTACGGTAAGCAAAACCAGTGAAACGATGAAGATTTTAGGTTATGAGTGTACAAAGTATATAATCTCTAATCCTAAGTCTAAAAATGCAGAATCTCAAATTATTTATGCAAGTACACAAGTCAAAGGCATTGATTTTAAGTTTTTGAGCAATATGAAAATGGGGAATAGCGACAAATATTCATCAGCTATGAAGCAAATAGAAGGAGTGCCATTGAGAATTGAGGTGAAAACACCAGATGCCAATGTAAACATGGAATGTACCCAAATAGAAAAAAAGAAAATGAGCGATGCTGATTTCGTAGTACCAACAGATTATAAAGAAGTAAAAGGAATGGGGTTTTAGCCGAAGGTTTAACTTCAACCTATCATAGTGGACGTTTTCATTTTCCGTTTCTTTTTCAATCCTCAACTTGCAAAAGTAATTGATAAAATGCCTTTACATTCAATGTAACACAAGATTATTTTTTATTATTTTTAAAAAATTAACTTTGAGAATATGAAGAGATTTGAAGTACTCAAATTGAAAAGTTAGACCAGATAAAGGAAAAAATTTCTTGTTTATCTTCAGTTTTTATTTCTTTCTTTCCGGATTGTCTTTTAGAAAAGAAGACCAGCTTTTTGAATGATTTTGTTGGTTGTTTTTTTGGTAAAAATGACAAACCGCAATAGCCAAAGCATCAGTAGCATCCAGGAATTCGGGTGTTTCTTGAATTTTGAAGATATTGATTAGCATAGCTGCAACTTGTTCTTTTGAAGCGTTTCCATTTCCGGTAACAGAAGATTTTACTTTTCTGGCTGCATATTCTACAATAGGAATGTCTCTTGAAAGCGAGGCTGCCATGCAAACTCCTTGCGCACGCCCTAATTTGAGCATAGATTGAATATTTTTCCCCAAGAATGGGTCTTCAATCGCTACTTCATCGGGCAAATATTCAGTAATTAGCTGAATGGTTCGTTCAAAAATTTTCTTTAACTTCAAAGTAGGAGTTTCATATTTTTTTAAATGAATCACACCATATTGAACCAAAAAAGGATCTTTACCTGTAGATTTTATGATAGCATAACCCAAAACATTAGTTCCTGGATCAATTCCTAATATGATTTTTTCTTTTTGTAAGATATTCGTGTTTAAATTCAAAATTTAGGATTTATCTTTGATTTAAGTTCGCCAAATTATGCACTTTATAGTTCTCTTTTTATTTTTATGCTTTTTGATAACCACTGCATATTTGATTTGGATATTTCAAAAATCAAATTCAAATTTTGAAGTAGAATCTAAAAATCAAAATTACCTTTTTATTACTGTATTGATACCATTTAGGAATGAAATAAACAGAATTTCGCCTTTAATTGAATCTTTAAACCATATTAATTATCCAGAAAATCGTTTTGAAATTATTTTTATAGATGATTTTAGTGATGATAATTCCAATGCTTTAATTCCTGAAAAATATGTTTGTTTGAAAAATGTAGGACTTGGAAAAAAAGCTGCTTTGCAAACAGGAATTTCGTTTTCAAAAGGTGAGGTAATTTTTCAAACTGATGCCGATTGTTTATTGCCACAAAACATATTACTAAATATTAACCAAAGTTTCGCCTCTGGTAAAACTGATTTTTTAATAGGCAAAGTAGAGTTAAGTTATGATAATCTATGGGAGACATTCCAGGCAATAGAACAAGCATTTCTCATTAGTTTTGCTTGTGTTTTGCATCAAAAAAAAATACACATACTTTGCAATGGAGCTAATTTGGCTTATAAAAAAGATGTATTCAACATTCTAAATGGATTTGAAGATCATAAAAAGTTGGCTTCAGGTGATGATATGCTACTTTTAGAAAAATTTAGTAAGTATAATTCTAGCTCTATAAGCTTTCAAAATTTAAGCACGCAAGCCGTAAAAACCCAATCAGCTAAAAATTGGAAGGATTTTTTATCTCAACGCCTCCGTTGGACAAGCAAAGCAAGGCATTTTCAAACTTTAGAAATTAAGATTGTTGGTTGGTCTTTGGTTTTATTTTTTAGTTTAGAAATATTCGCTTTTATAAATATTTTTTTTAATGATTACAGGCTCACTCCATATTACATTACAGTTGTTTTCTTGCAAACTATTTTTATCATTTTGGCAAACAAAAGGCTTTATAATCAGAAATGGATATTAAAGTCTTTATTTTTAGCTATAATTTACCCTTTTTATGCGTTTTTTATGACGTTTTTAAGTAGTTTTGGAAATTATTCTTGGAAAAACAGAAAAACTATTTACCACAAAACTTCATGGAAAAATGAATGAAGAAGAATTTGAATTGATAGATGAGCTTTATTTTATAAAAAACTTCAATCAATTAAGGAAAGATACTCTAATTAATGAGCAAAATTTAATAGATTTGATTTTTAGCTTAGTTCAAAAAAAATGGGTAAAATGCCTTGAAAATGAGAACGAAATAGAAATTCCCAACATGGACTTTTTTATTCAACACCTTAAAAGCTTGTCTTTTAATGTAAGCAAAGAAGGATTGAAAGCTCATCACAATATGTAAATTATTAATTTTTGAAAACTAAAAATCAGATCCAAACACCTTGGACTTTATTTAAAAATCGTTTTTATAGCAACCGACCAGCTTTAATAGGTTTGGCAGTTATATTTATTTTTGTAATTGTAGCTATTTTGGGCTATACAATTATGCCAGATTCTACACCAAATGCAAACGATGGAGCAGTCCAAATTCAAAAACAGCCATTTGGTTTTCAAATAGACATGCTAAAAAAAGTGAAAAGTCAAAAAGAAATACAAACCAACTTCTTTGTTAAATTGGTTTGGGGTGAAGAAGCAAATTACACAATTACACCTTTGAAAGAATATGAATTAAAAGATTT
>JAAFJZ010000019.1:0-6490 GCA_013298205.1 Cytophagales bacterium | reverse complement strand
AGAAAATTACATATATAGATTATGATGAAAATATTCAATCTACCACCAAAAGTGCTGTAATTGAGAAATTTAAAAACTTTCACATAGAAAAAAGAACCTATTGGTTAGGTACAGATCGTTCAGGAAGAGATATTCTGAGTCGTTTGCTTTTTGGTACCCGTATTTCTTTGGGAATAGGTTTTGTTTCGGTTTTAATTTCTTTACTAGTTGGGATACTTTTAGGCTCAATTGGGGGATTTTTTGGTGGAATTACAGATAAAATTGTAATGTGGTTTATCACTGTTGTTTGGGCTATTCCAAGTATTATGTTGGTGATAGCCATTAGTTTAGCTTTACAAAGTAAGGGAGTTTGGGTTTCATTTATAGCGGTTGGGCTTACAACTTGGGTAGAAGTAGCTCGTGTAGTTAGAGGTCAGATTATGAGTATAAAAGAAAAACTTTTTATCGAATCTGCTCGTGCACTGGGTTTAGGCAATAGAAGAATTATTATGAATCATATTTTGCCTAATCTAATTGGTCCAATTGTGGTTATCGCATCTAGCAACTTTGCTTCAGCTATTTTAATGGAAGCTGGTTTGAGCTTTTTGGGTTTGGGTGTGCAGCCACCTATGCCCTCTTGGGGTATTATGATAAACGAAGGCTTTCATAACATAGGTTCAAAAGATAGTCTGCACCTTATTTTAGTTCCAAGCCTAGCAATAAGTTTGATGGTTTTGGCATTTAATGTTTTAGGAAATGGACTTAGAGACGCTTCGGATCCAAGAACAATTGTGAAATAATTTTAGAAATTTTAAATGAGTACTTTAAATAACAATATTTTACAAAACAGAATTTCTAATCGAGATTATCAGATTAAACAACTTGAAATCAATTCATTACTTGAGCTTACGCAAGCCATTAACAACAATTTGCCATCTGACCAACTTTTTAAAATTTTAAATTTTACCATAAGATTTCAATTAGAAATTACTAAAATGGCATTTTTTATTAAAGTTGAATCTGCTTATCAATGCGTTTCAGATTATGGTTGTTTAGTTTCTTTTGCTAACAAAAAATTGCCAGATTTTTTTAAAACTATAATTGAAGATACCGATTTAAAGAAAATTCAGATTTTTGATAACGAACCTGATTACGAAGAGTTTGAAATATTAATTCCAATTATTCAAAACGACATAGTTTTAGCATACATTTTTTTGTCGGGATATAACTTGCAAAATAAAGGAAGCCAAGTACTCAAATTCATAAGAACTTTTAGCAATATTTTGGTAGTGGCGGTGGAAAATAAAAAGCTTGCTCAAATCAAAATGAGAGAAGAGCTTTTTAATAAAGAGTTAGATATTGCCAGGAATGTGCAACAAATGTTATTACCCAAGAATCTGCCCTATTCTGAAACTTTAAAGCTGTTTGTTACTTATAAACCCCATCACACCATCGGAGGTGATTATTATGATTATATTCCTTTTTCTGACCAACAATTTCTTTTTTGCATAGCGGATGTTGCCGGCAAAGGTATTCCGGCTGCACTTTCTATGTCTAACTTTCAAGCTGCTTTGCGTTTAATGGTTAGGCTTAAATTGCCACTTTTAGACATGATGACGCATGTAAATAAATTAATGTATGATAACCTAAAAGGTCAAGGTTACATAACAGCTTTTTTGGGAATCATAGATTTGAAATCTAGAATTTTACTTTATATCAATGCGGGACATGTGCCTCCAATACTTGCTAAAAATGGAAAAATTAAATCTTTAGAAAAAGGCTCAACGGTGATTGGAGCTTTTGAATCTTTTCCTTTTATGGATATGGGAATGGAAAGTTTGCCAGAAGGAAGTTTTTTAATGACTTTTACTGATGGAGTAAACGAAACCAAAAACGAAAATCAAGAAGAGCTTCTTTTTGAAAAATTACATGAATTGATTGCTGATGTGGATACGAATAACCATAGTAAATTTCATCAGAAAGTTATGGACGCAATAGATAACCACAGAAATACTTTGCCTTACCAAGACGACATAACAATTTTAACTTTTTCTTTAGATTGATTAAATCAAATCTATTTAAATTTTATAATCGTGTTTTGGGTAAAATTTAAAGGATTACGAAACGTCTGTAAACCTTTAAAATATATATTTGAGCAAGTAATACTTATTAAAAGGTTTGAAAATAAAATCACATTTTCAAACCCTTTTTAGTGAGCGATATATTATTTTCTGCTTTGAGTTTCTATATAATTAAAACCAAAATTAGTCATCTCTGCGGCTGTAAAGCCATAAATTGATTGAATTTTGGATTGAATACTTCCTAAATCATTTAATTTAGAATTAGTTTGAGTGATAAATTTATAAAATGCCGCATTCTCTCCAGATTTGGCTTCTAATAAAATGAGTATTTCATCTATCTGAGCATCTGTAATTTTTTTATCTGCTTGTGGTATCGTTTTTAATCCTTGAATAAAACCCACAGCTTCGCTAAGTGAATGCAATGCTTTTGACATATTTACACTCGTAACATTGGGTGAGCTTAATTTAGTTACACCATCTTTGCAGTAATTAACAACAGTGGCAAGGATTGCTTTTTCCCAATTGATTTTTATTTCGGCTATTGCGTCATCTCGTTCCTTATTGAAATTTGAACCTGCAATTAAAGCGGCTTTTAGTTTTATTAAGTTGTTTTTTATGCCAAAATAAATACCATTTGCATCGTTTTGGTCGGTACGTCTTGCTGCATATAAAGCCACATTTACCTCTGGTACAAAACCAACTCCTGTTTTTACACTGTTAGAAAACAATGGACTAGATCCATAAATTGCAATCATTTTATCTACCACACTAGCATTTGTTGGGTTTTTTGCTAAGGTTAAAAAGTGATTGTAAAGAGCTGAACAAAAGAGACCTTTTTCCACAAGTTGCTCTGGTTCAATTCCATATTCATCAAACAAATAAGTACTGCCCAAAGCTCCATCGTAAGTTCCGCCTTGCCCATTGATAGTAGCTGATGGCGTATAAATAGTTCCAGTTGCTGCTGCTAGATTTGTAAGATAGCCACTCATTAAGCCATCATAATAAGGTGTCGTAATACTTTTTACACTAGGACTTCCATTTGTATATAATGCATTTAACTCAGCGCTTGTTATAACTACTCCGGTAGTTCTACCCGTTTTTATTTTGTCAATTAAGGCTTTTAAGTTGTTTTTTACACCATTTTCAACAGTAGAATTTGCTGCATAGCCCGTACTGTCGTAACTGCTCGGGATTGACAAATTAGCTTTGGGACTTTGTTCTTTTACACAACTGAATAACAAAGAACTCCCTAAAGCAGCATAGATTAAATTTTTCATTTTTATTTAGAATTAGATTAAATTAATTTATTGCAAATAAATATACTGTTTAGAACAATTCCAAATAATACTTAAAATAATTGCAAATTTCAAGTATTATTTGGAATTGTTTTATCAATTCATGACTTCAATCTTATTCTTAGATGGTGTTTAAAAAAATAATTTTTTGGATTAAGTATTTATTAGTGAGTAATTTAACTCCAAACTCTACTCCCCAACCATCACAAAAGCACCCCAATAATAAGGCTGCGGATATTTGGTTTTTAATTCATTTTGGGCATTTTTGAAAGCCTCTCTTTTAGTTTGTTTTTTGCCAATCCAGTTTTCATAAAACAACGTCATCAAGGCTTGGGTGGCATCATCTGAAACCGTCCATAGTGACATCAAAACACTTTTTGCTCCTGCAGTTTGAAACGCTCTTTGCAAACCATACACACCTTCACCATTTTTGACTTCTCCCAAACCTGTTTCGCAGGCAGACATAACTACGATTTCGGTATTGTCTAAATCTAAATTCATGGCTTCGTACGATGTCAAAACACCATCCCCACCTTCTTTTAATGCTGTTTTGGCATTGGCAAACAGCAAGCCCGAGCGCAAAAGCGGATTTTGAAACACACTTTTACTATCCATGCCTAACATTTTTTTATTGGTAGTATCTTTTTTTGTATCAGGCAAGAAAAAACCGTGCGTAGCAATGTGTAAAATTTCGGGTGATTTCAGGTTTTTAAGATTACTTTCCGAAGCTTCATTTCCCAATAATTTTTCAGCTTTGATTTGTTTTGAGGTTATAATTTTAGCCAAATTTTCGATTTCTATTTTTGTTCCCGGCAATTCGCTAATATTATCGCCTCGAAAAAAACGACTTTTATCTTCCTCGGCCATAAGACTTGCCACTACTTGGTTTTTATCTTCATCTTCAGTTTTTATTGGTTTCGAGTCGTTGTTGTAGTTTGGAAAGCCTATTAAATTTACTTTTTTAATATCTTTTTGAACATTCACTTTTCGAGTACACAAATCTTTGGTATTGGTTAATAGTTCTATGTCGTATTTTTCTAACAAATATTTATTTGAAGTATTATCAAACAAAGTATTCATATTCAGTGAATTGTACACGCCATCAACCGACAAATATATTTTTTTGACTCCTAATAATTTATCTTCTATTTTTTTCCAATATTGGTTGTATGAGTTTAAATCCAATAATTTATTTTTAATCGCATTTTGATAATATTTTGCATGCTTCCCTTCCAATTCATTTCCATTTTCTAAAATCACCATTTCAGGATATTTACTTTCGGGGCTAATAATCAAAACCATATATTTGGTGGTATCTGTCCATTTTTTATTATAGATTTTAAAGCGAATTATCTCAATGGCAACTTCATTGGGTTTGAGTGTTTTTTGTACATCAAGCCACTTATAGCGTTTTTTATCACTTAATGAAGCAAATATTTCAGATTTTTGAAAGAGCTGTTTTTCGATTTCATTGGCTTCATTTTCTAATTTGGGTACGTCTATGCCTTGTTTTTGCTTTTCTTCCAAAGTCATTTGATATACTTGGGCTAGATTTGTTTTCTTAGTTTTCCACTCTTCAAACAAAGAAATTAATTTTTCATCTTTGCTATTCAAGATTCGGTTACGCATTTTATCTGAAGCATTAAAAAGCAAAGCCTTAGTAGCCAAATTATTATTATAAATTTCTGCAGTAATTGAAGGATTTTCTTTAAACCTTTTTGATGCAAAAGAATTATAAAATTCAAATGTGTGAGAAAAAGAATTATAAAATACTCCTTTTTCTTTTTCAGAAAGTGTGGAAAAATTATTTTCGATTTGGGATATAAGTGGTTTTATGCCTGCTAAAATAAAAGGCTCAGCTTTTGAATATAAGCCTTGACTTTCATAAAAAGAAGCTAAATTACTACAGGAAGTCGCATAATTAGGATGTTCTTTGCCCAATACTTTTTCATAAATTTTCGTTGCCTCTATTAAAATTGGTTCTGCTTTTTTGTTCAAGCCTTGGCGATTATATAATGCGGCTAAGTTGTTGCAAGTAGTGGCATAATCAGGATGTTCTTTGCCTAATACTTTTTCTTTAATATTTTTGGCTTCCAAATACAAAAGCTCAGCATTGGTGAATAAGCCTTGATTATCATACAAACCTGCTAAATTGTTGCAAGAACCAGCATAATTAAGATGTTCTTTGCCTAATACTTCTTCATTAACATTTTTTGCTTCTTCATAAAATAGTTCGGCTTTTGCAAATAAACCTTGGCTTTCATATAATAGTGCTAAACTATTGCACACAGAGGCATAGTTAGGATGATTTTTAACTGCATTTTTAGTATAAATATTCTTGACTTCAATATATAGTGGTTCTGCTTTTTCCAATAATCCTAGCACTCTATACATCTCAGCTAAGTCACTACATACGTCTGCATAATCAAGGTGTTCTTTGCCTAATACTTTTTCTAGTGTAGTCTTTGATTCAATGTAAAGCGGTTCGGCTTTGGCATATAAGCCTTGCTCAACGTATAAATTTGCTAAGTTATCTAAAGACATGGCATAGTCAGGATGCTCTTTGCCTAAGGTTTTCTCAAGCGTTGCTTTGACTTCTTTATAAAATGATTCGGCTTTGGCGTATAAACCTTGTTTTTTATACAAGCCTGCAAAATGATTACAAGAATAGATATAATCAGGATGCTCTTTGCCAAGAACTTTTTCTTGAATTGTTTTTGCTTCAACACAAAAGGGTTCAGCTTTTTTATAAAAGCCTTGATTTCCATATAATACTGCTAAATTATAGCAAGAAATGGCATAATCAGGATGTTGTTTGCCTGATGTTTTCTCTCTTATATTTTTTGCTTCTACATATAGAGGCTCTGCTTTGGCAAACTTGCTTTGAATATAATACAAATATGCCAAATTATTACAAGAATTGGCATATTTAGGATGTTCTTTGCCCAAGACTTTTTCTCGAATAGTTTTTGTTTCTAGATACAAAGACTCAGATTTTGCATACAAGACCAGTTTTTCACATACAAGTCCTAATTTATCGCAAGCATCGGCATAATCAGGATGTTCTTTGCCTAAAACTTTTTCATAAATATTTTTTGCTTCTAAACATAATGGCTCTGCTTTAGAATATAATCT
>JAAFJZ010000189.1 GCA_013298205.1 Cytophagales bacterium | reverse complement strand
TCTTTACTTTCAATCCAAATTGCGCCATGTATTTTTCCATCGTATGCCTAGTGCCCGAACCTTGCTCTCTATATATTAAAGACATCGTCTCAAAAATAGATTTATCATAATTTCTTTCGGCATAAGTATGATTTCTGTTTCCCACCACATAAAGTTTATTCAGCATCAATTTTTCTTTCTCACTTTGTAGCTGATCCGGTAGAACCGAAACCAATGAAAAATCCACTTCGTTTTGTTCAAGGCTTTCCACAACTTGCGTTTTATTGCTAACATCCAATTTCAGTTCAATGCCAGGATGCTGTTTTAAAAAGTCAGTTAAAAAATACGGAATCACATATTTCCCTGTAGAAACAGAAGATATTCTTAACCTTCCCGTCAATTGCCCTTTATAAGAGAGTGTTTTGTAATTAATCGCATTTACTTGATTGATAATATTTTCCGCAGCCCAAGCTATTTCTTTCCCAAAATCGGTAACAAAAAGTTTGCGCCCTACGATTTCGGTTAAAGGAATGTCAAACTGATCTTGAAAATTTTTTAGCTGTATAGAAACAGCTGGCTGAGTTAAAAATAATTCCTCAGCCGCTTTAGTTATACTTTTAGTTTGGGTAATTTTAAGGAAAATCTGCAATTGATTTAATGTATAATTCATAAATTTATTTTATGTATATTATTACAAATATAAATAAAAATATATGAATCAAAAATCAGACCTTTGTCTCAATAAAACTTTAACTTAATTATAAATGAGAAAAATAACCGTTGCTAAAGGAGATGGAATAGGTCCTGAAATCATGGATGCCACTTTAGAAATCATAAAAGCTGCTGGAGCCAAAATTGAAATAGAAGAAATAGAAGTAGGAGAGAAAGTATATCTTTCAGGCAATACTTCTGGTATCGCCAAAGAATCTTGGGATGTAATCAGAAGAAATAAAGTTTTTTTAAAAGCACCTATCACTACTCCACAAGGCGGAGGTTATAAAAGTTTGAACGTTACAACCAGAAAATTTTTAGGCTTATATTCTAATGTGCGCCCTTGCAATAGCTTTCATCCATTTGTGAAAACAAAACATCCTATCATGGATATTGTGATGATTCGTGAAAACGAAGAAGATCTTTATGCTGGTATTGAGCATCAACAAACAGACGAAGTGGTACAATGTTTGAAACTTGTAAGCCGTCCAGGTTGTGAAAAAATAGTTCGTTATGCATTTGAGTATGCGAAACAATATGGTCGTAAAAAAGTAACTTGTTTTACAAAAGACAATATTATGAAGCAAACAGACGGTTTGTTTCACCAAGTTTTTGACGAAATAGCAAAAGAATACCCAGAAATCGAAAACGAACATTGGATTATAGATATAGGAGCAGCCAAAATGGCGGATACTCCAGAAGTATTTGATGTAATTGTAACTTTGAACTTATATGGTGATGTACTTTCAGACGTTGCAGCACAAATTGCCGGTTCAGTAGGTTTGGCTGGTTCAGCTAATATTGGTGAAGAGTGCTCCATGTTTGAAGCGATTCACGGTTCTGCACCAAGAAGAGCAGGTCAAAATATGGCAAACCCTTCAGGTTTATTACAAGGTGCTATTATGATGTTAAACCATATCGGAGAAACTGAAGTGGCTGAAAAAATTCAAAATGCTTGGTTAAAAACCATTGAAGACGGTATTCATACCTACGATGTTTATAAAGAAGATACGAGCAAACAAAAAGTAGGAACAAAAGAATTTGCCCAAGCCGTAATAGCGAATTTAGGTAAAATGCCTTCTACCTTGAAACCTGTAACCTATGCAAAAGGCTCAGCTTTAAACTTACCAAAATACAAAAAAAGACCAGCTGCCAAAAAAGAACTAGTAGGTGTAGATTTGTTTTTACATTGGAACGGAACAAATGCAAACGAATTAGCTGCCAAAGTTCAAGCATTAGACTCTAATGGGATTAAATTATCAATGATTACCAACCGAGGTATAAAAGTTTGGCCAGAAGGCTTTGAAGAAACATTCTGCACAGACCATTGGAGATGCCGTTTCAAACCAACCGAAGGCAGTGCCATTACCAAACAAAACATTATTGGCTTATTGACCCAAGCATTAGACAAAAATATTGACTGCATAAAAACAGAAAATCTTTATACATTTGATGGCAAAGCAGGATATTCACTAGGTCAAGGACAATAACACAATTATATTATTCATTTTTTCACATATTTTATTCATCTTTTTCATTTACCTATCTTAGCTTAAATGCTAAATTATAGTAGTTCAATCCATTTATTTGGGCGTGTCCTTGCAGGTCGGGCTATCGCTTCAAGTCCTCGTTCGTACCTCACTGCGGGCTTTCCGCTCTATCCCTCACGCATGATTTAAAAGAACGAAATATTAATTGCTTCAAATGCTTTTATTATTTAAAAAAACATATTCCTCAAATATTTAATTTTGTTTACATTTGGTTTCTTTCTTTATTTCTTTTGATTATGAGCCTGTTGGAGAAGAACACAAGCAAAGGCAAAATGAAGAGATTGATAAACGCAAACAATTTTAAAATAACAAAAAATGAAAGCGCAAAATGTACTCATCGCACATCCGACAAACGCAAATGAATTTAAGGCATCTCTAAAAAGTAGAATAAAATATTTCATTACATAAAAACATGAAATGTTTTTATGTAATAAATTCCTAATCTGTGTATTGTAATCAAATTGCTCATTTCCCATGAAACAGTTTAAGCGCCACAAAGAATACGATTTTTGACCAAGATAATCGATTAAAAAAACTTACTAAACTTGAATACCCCCCAGATTAATTAAATAAATACATTGATTTTGAGTCGTTTATAAAATTATTTGAAAGGAAATTAACCAAAAATACTAAATAAGATGCTGGAAGAAATCCTTAAGATTACGCGAGCTTTCGCTCGCAAATTTCGCAAAAGGTTCACTTTTACTCATTTATTTTCAAAATCCTATTAATCCAACGTTATTATAATCTTTCTGATAACTAGACAGAATTTCAAATTAATGATAGAATGATTTTTATGCATTTTTTAAATTTGAGTATTGCAGATGATTTCCCTAATAGTAAAACCTTGTGAATGGAATGTATTTACATTCAATAGGAAAAAAAGAATAAAAGGAGAAATAACACAAATGAATTTAACATGTAATATGTTTAGAAGCGCACAATTACAAAACATTTAATAGGATAACTACGCCTAAATATTAAGTTTAAAAATACATATAACTGACTATCAATTGTTTAAAAAATATCATAGTCTTTAAAATTGAAAAAACAATTTAAAATTTATATCTAGTTTTTAAAGGTAACCATATGGTAAATGCTTCTTGCTGTTGTTTTAATGGAAAAAAAACACCTGTCAGGTTTTAAAACCTGACAGGTGTTTTTATATTTATAAATCGCGTTGTAAAGACGCGATAAATTGCGTCTCTACTCGATGATTAATTTTTGTACGCCATTTCCAACTTTTACAAAATAAATACCTTTGGCAAAAGAAGTAGCGATTTCGTTTTTACCCGAAACAAGCGAACCTTTAGCTAATACTTTTCCTTCTATCGAAGAAATAGTGTAGCCAAGAAGTTCCACTTTTTCAAAAATTGAAACTTCTATCGTGAACGTTCCAGCATTTGGATTAGGATAAATATGAATATTCAAATTAGATATAGAAGAGTTTAGGCTTGTCGGTGTGACATTAATTGGTACACTTGGAACAGAAACCACAGATCTACCCGGATTTTGAACCAAAATTGTAGGATTTGTTGGGTTTGTTACTATACTTCCGGCAGGTAAAGTACCTGTAATCACATTTCCATTTACTTGTACATTTGTAAGAACCACACCACCGATAGTAACCGTAGCACCATTCACAAAACCTGAACCTGTAAGTGAAATTAAAGTTGCATTTACAATATTGGCAAGCGATGTGTTTGAGTTTATACCAGTAACAGAAAGGGTATTTACGCCAGGTGTTGTATTTACACCCGGTGTCGATGTATTATTTCCAGGTGTTGTATTTATACCAGGTGTTGAAGTATTGTTACCAGAAGTTGTATTTACACCCGGTGTCGATGTATTATTACCAGGTGTTGATGGAACTATTGCTGATGTTGTCAAACGCATTTGATTAGAAGATCCTGAACCGCCACAAGAATGGACTTTATACACAAAATATCCATCCAAATCATTTTCGTTTATATTATTTATTCTTAATGTAGAAATTCCATCTGATCGGTCAAAATCAAAATATTTACTACCAATAGTAAATGAAGGTGTAATAAAAAGTACATTGTTTGGATTTGAATTACGTATAAAATACCATCCTTCTCCTTGTCTAATACCACGCACAGAATTTGAATATGTAACGGTAGGGGAAGAAATATCAAGTGTACTTCCTCCGATGCTAACAAGTATTGATGTTGGAATAGCAGACACACCTGTAACAGAAGGAGCTGTTAATATCCACGTATTACCAGGTATTGTCAAGCATTTGTTTTCAATTGTACTGGTTATTGTAACTATATAATTTCTAGCAAATATTTCTCTGTAACCTTTATAGTTTGTATAACTTTGATCAAATGTAGCGTTAATCATAACAACTGATCCATCATAAATTTTATACCTATCAGTTACTTCAGCCACTGAATTTGCATTTCCTGGATTCAAATTTATACCGAGAGTCGGAAAATCATTACATGATACATCTAATCGAAACGTATTGCTTTGCGATACTAATTGTGGATGTCCAGTTATAGTTACTGTATTTGATATTGATCTACATAGACCAGACGAGATAGTGAGCGTATAAACTCCAGGAGTACTCGTAGAAAAATTTGCACTTGTAGTAGTACCTTGCCCCCAATTATAAATCAAATTTGAACCAGTAACACTCGGCATAATGGTATGAACTGTAGAACTACAAATACTGGTTGATAAAGGCTGATTGACAATTTCTGGAAACGGTATAGCGATTAATCTTGTTGTACTACTTGCAATGCTGCAACCATTATCTACCGTAAAAGTTAATTGATGATTATCAAAGCCACTAAAAGGATAACTAACATTGGAAGCTATAAAGGCACGAGAGCCAGAAAATGGACCTGTAACAACTCCATCAAAATTAGCTGTGTAAGGCACCGAAAATACAGAACCAGCACATGCGGAAAATGTTGGAGGTGAGGTAACAGTTGCATTTACTCTGCTTGTGATGGTAAAGTTAGCCAAAGGTGAAGTACCACAATAATTAGTAGCAGATACATTATAAATTCCTGGAACAGTCAAAGCACTTGTAAGTCGTGAACCATAGGTATTGTAACCAGAAGTAGTTACGGCAGCAGAGTTATTATCTATAATATTCGTATTATTTCTTGTCCAAGTATAGCTGGTAGGTACACCTGTGGCTGTAGCAGAAATTAGAGGATAAGTATTAATGCAGCTTATATATTGATTATTTTCTAAAAATTGAGTATTTCCGCTTACCACAGATCCTTGACTATCATAAAGAACTGTTCTTTGAATACCTGTGATACTAGGCATTGGTTGAATATAAACTATTCTAGATTCATATGGATCCGTTCTATTACA
>JAAFJZ010000188.1:3798-5658 GCA_013298205.1 Cytophagales bacterium | reverse complement strand
GATTTCATCATCTGTTGCTTTGTAAATAGTGATGTCATTATATTATCTCCTGCGTAAGGAAAGTTGTTTTTTTGTTGTAAAATTATAAGCATAATACTTCTAAAAAAGAATTAGCCGATAAAAATAATTTCAAGTATTGATACATAAAGCTAAATCTTTAAGAATAAGCAAAACTAAAATAGGTTTTTAAAGTTTAACCTAAAATAATTTAAAACAAAACCAAAAACTAAATTCGTTTAAAAACAATTTCAAGTTTGCTAGAAATTGCAATACTTAAAAACTAATAAGAATTACAATTTAATATGAAATTGTGTTAATATAATTTATGAATATCAATTTTCTTTTACACAAAGATCTCCATAATCCTCAACACAAATACTATCGCAAAGGTCAAACTTGCGCTTGGGGCATGATTTTTTTGTCAACTTTGTTATTCCCTTATATTTTTTATTTGCTTACTCTTTATAATCAATCTACGGCAAAGAACTTTTTTGCACTTTATGGTGCTTTAGTTGCTTGGGCAAGCTTGGTTAGCTTAAAATTTACACCAAATGTAAATGCAATTTTAGGCGTTATGCTCACGGTGGTTTTATTTACTACAGCTATGGCTGTAAATCACACTGGTGGGATATATTCGGTTGGTTTGTTGTGGTATTTTTGTATTGTTGTATGTGCTTTTCTTTTTTTGGGCATTAATTGGGGGATTTTTATCGCTATATTAAGTTATGGAATAATAGGTTATTTATATTTTTTAGAAACAAATGATGCGGCTCCACATTTTAGGGTTTTCATATTAAGTCAAAAAACGCCTTTTCATAACCTTTTTACTAACTACTTTTTGTTGCTATTAGTTATTGTTTTATTAATTTCTTTTGTTAAAATATTAAATAAAGCAAACTTGAAAATAGATGAATTATCTAAAGAAAAGATCCAAATTTTAGAATTAAAAGTAAATGAAAAAACCAGCGAAATAAGTAATTTAAGAAGCTCTTTGGCAAAAGATTTTCATGACGAGATGGGCAGTCATTTAACAAGTATTTCTATATTAGCTCAATCTATTGGAATCAAAGCATTACAAAATCCGAATGATGAGGAAATAGCAATCATGCTCAAAACGATTGAAAATCGGGCTAAAGATTTATATAATGGAACCAAAGATTTTATATGGTCAGTAGATTTTAAAAGTGATAATGTAAATGAGTTTTATATTTATTTAAGAGATTTCGGTGAAGTTTTCTTTAATGAGATTGAAATTGATTTCATTTCTGAAAATAAAGTCGATTCCAATAATATTAGCACACTTCCTGCCACTACAGGAAGGCAATTGCTATTTATTTGTAAAGAAATTATGACTAATGCTGCCAAACATTCTAAAGCTAACACAATTTCTTTTATTACTTATATTGAAAACAATCAATTTGTAATTGAAATAAGTGACAATGGCAAAGGATTTGATAGTGAAAAAGTAAAAAAACGTGGTTTAAACAACATAAATAAACGAGCATCTGATTTCAAAATAAATTTAAACTTTAAATCTGACCATTTGGGTGTAAAATATTTATTAAAAACACCAACATTTTTTGAAATACCTACACAAAACGGGTAGTAAATAGTATTTTATGATTTCTTAATTTTGCAAAATGAAATTTGAAGCAAAAAGTATTGTCCTTATAGAAGATAATGAAGACATAAGTAAAGGATTTAGTTTTTTAATTAATTCTACACCAAACTATTATGTTAGCAAAGTATATGAAAATTGTGAAGATGCTTTATTAGAAATTAGAACGTTAAACCCTGATATAATTCTAATGGACATTGACCTTCCTGGCATAAACGGAATAGAAGGCACATTATTAATCA
>JAAFJZ010000188.1:0-3788 GCA_013298205.1 Cytophagales bacterium | reverse complement strand
AAAAATTATTCCTAATGTAGAAATTGTTATCATTACTATTTTTGAAAATAGTAGCCGAGTTTTTGAGGCTTTGCAAGCAGGTGCAACGGGATATCTGACAAAAAACAATAATTTAACTCAATTAATAGCCGCTTTAGATGAAATTTCGGCAGGTGGTTCACCTATGAGTGCCAATATAGCACGCATGGTAGCTACTTCATTCAAAAAATCAAATTCTGATTTATTAACCGACAAAGAAAAAGATGTTTTGACATTTTTGGTAGCTGGTAAAAGCTATAAATCAATTGCCCAAGATATGGAAATTTCTATAGATACTGTCAAATTTCACATCAAAAATATTTACCTCAAACTCCAAGTAGGTAATAAAGAAGATGCTATTTCAAAAGCTTTAGCAGAGCGGTTGGTTTAGTTAGAAATTACCCATTTTAACGGTTATATTATTTTCAATACCTACCCATTTCGGGTAGGTTTTATTCGGTTTTTTGATTATAGTTTTGTAGCTAAATCTAACTTAATTAAAAAATCTATGAAAATTAAAAATTTACTGCTCTGTAGTTTGATGCTTTTTGCCACCACATGTGTCTTTAGTCAAACGCTTACAACTTTTCCGCAATCAAACGCTACTCAAATAGGTGGAGGACCCAATTATGGGTCTATTCGAGGGACAATTACAGGAGCCAACTGTAATAGCTTACAAACAGCAACATTTACCGTTACAACAGTTACAGGATTTGATCGAATATTTTGGAGATATACAACGTCTAGTACTGATTATTTTACCACATTTACTTCATTACCACAATTTGACAATCAAACTTCAATATCTGTAACTACTCTAGGTGGGTATTATGCAGTTATAAGAGAGTGTCAGAATGTAAGTTGTTCAGCTTTTAGAAATTATGCAACTGTTCCAATGTATATTTCTACATTGCCTGGTATCACAAACATTGAAAAAACATCTCGTGTTACTTTTATTGGTAATCCATTAGATAATTTTCCTGAAAGTATTCTTTATAGTAGATATAATAATTGTGGAAATAGTGGAAGTGCTAAAACTTATCCAATAATTTCTACAACAGCTACAAGTGCACCTACAAGTTATACCTGGAGAAAAAATGGTACAAACATTTTAGATGATAACTCTGTAAATGTTACTACATCTGGTTACAATTCTTTTGTGTCACGATTTACAAGTGGTCAAACAGTACCTGGATTTTATAGTGTTTCTGCCACAAACTATTGCGGTACTTCACCATTAGCTACGTTTACTATTGCAGGGATAGAAGTTCCAACAATTACTCCCACTTCTGCTACCATTACTACTTGTATTGGAGCTACCATCGATCTTAATTTGAGTGTTGTGGGGGTTAATAATTTTTCAGTGAATTTAAATGGGTCTGGTTTTGGTACATTTAGTCCTAATCCTACTTTCCCAGTTACAATTAATAATGCTGCTAGGATAGGAACGTATGATATAACTGCTTCAAACGCATGTGGTAATGCAAGTGCTACGCGTATCGTTACTACCTCGGGAGTTGCTACGATTGTGAATCAGCCTGTTTCTGCCACCGTTTGTGGTTCAGCTTTGCACACTTTTGTGCCCACCGTTTCGGGTACAAATTTGATGTACAATTGGGGATTTGGTTCTACATCAATTGCTAATTTTACTACCTCTACACCAGGCACTTATACACTTACTGTTTCCTCAGGACTATGTCGTGCAAAAGCGAATCCAGTTAGTTTGACTTCTAGATTTTTGCCAGTTCAAGTTTCAGATTTGAGTTCCGAGAATATTCTTTGTGGTGATATAAATAATACTTCTTTAGAAACATCAATAAGTTCTGATATCAGTACAAATTATACTGGAACTGAAACCACGCATAAATTCTTTAAAAATAATGTATTTTTTGAAACAAAACTTAATTCTAATAATACTTTCAATCAAAATTTAACTGATTTATTAAATGGGAATATTTTTACTCCTATTACCATAACTTCTAGCATAGAAAACACCTGCGCTACGGTTTCTGGAGCAACCAAAATTATGATTCCACCAACCATTACAGGAATTACTTTACCTTCTACATTCAATGTAACAGTAGCTGGAACTTCAAATATCATTACAGGCACTCGCAATGTAGGATATTTTAATGGTGATCATTATTGGGTATATAATGGAGCTGATATTACTGTAAACAGAAACGATAAATCTGCTACATATTCTACAGATAAATATGTAAAGCCTTTTAATATTAATGACAATGGAACAGTGATGAACTTGGTAGTACGAAACATTACAAGTACTGATTTGCAAAATAACTTTGTTTTGTACGCTAGAGCTTGTTCTTCTCACAGTTACGTTGCTTCAAATTCTATGCGTTTGGTAGATGCGAGTTTCGTACCCAATACAAACACAACTCCGGGAGCAAACACAACTCCAGGTGCAAATACAACAACTGGTTCAAACACAACTTCTACTGGTACAAACACACTTTCAGTTACTGGAATAAGTTCAAATACTTCTCTTGCTAATATTATTAATGAAACTTTAATTTCTCTTACAGGTAGCGGTTTTGTAAATGGAGCCACTGTAACCGTAGGTGGAGTTGTAGTAACAAATGTGTCGGTAATTGGAAATGTAATTACAGGTACTTTACCAGCTGGAAGCGTAATAACAAACCCATCTAACCCTACGATTTTAATTCAAAATCCGGGTGGATCTGTAATTTCTGTGCCAAGTGTAGCTTATAATTTAGCCCCAACCTCACTGAGTGAAAAAAGAGCTTCAACAAGTTTTTCTATTTACCCCAATCCAAATGCTGGAACATTCGTAATAGAAGTTCCACTTTTTGAAAAAGTGGAACTTCTTGGCTATACCATTTCCTCAATCGAAGGAAAAGTATTAGCCACAGGTGCGTTAATTTCTGGTAAAAACGAAATTTCTACTACTTTAACAAAAGGAATTTACTTTGTGAAAGTTGGAAATGAAGTGAGTAAATTGGTGATTGAATAATAATTTTCAAAAGTTTAAAGTTTTCGGAAAAATATTTTTCATATTTAACCTCCAAGGTTCTAAAAACTTTGGAGGTTTTTTTTTGAATAAATTTGAAAAATATTAACTTATTTTTTTTGTTTCTCTCTTATCTCATTTAAAATCTCCCTACCTCCCAATTCTAAAACAATATTTCCTGTTTTTTTACCTAATTCAATAGGCTGATTCAAATCAGCATTTTCAAGCCTCAAAATCCTTTTAGTGCCTTCTAAATTTATGATTCCTGCACATAGAAGCAATTCATTTCTTTCTATAAATGAATATGCAAAACTAGGTATACTACAACCTCCGTTCATCGTTTTAAGAAAACTTCTTTCTGCAGAAATACAAATTTCAGAATCAAGGTCATTTAGAACTGACTTAAAAAGTATTTTTCGTTCTTTGCTTAAATTTATACTGGTTTGAATAGCTATTGCGCCTTGCCCTGCTGGTGGCACAAATGAGTTAATATCTAAATCTTCTACAATTAAATCTTCCATACCCATTCTTTTTACGCCTGCATAAGCAAGAATCATGGCTTCACAAGAACCATTTTTTAATTTTTCAAATCTGGTTTGAAGATTTCCTCTCATTTCAACAGTTTCAAAACGAGGAAAAAAGTATTTTACAGTAGCTACTCTTCTTGTTGAGGAAGTTCCAATTCGACCTTTAGAAGAATTAAGATTAAAATATTTATTATATGAAACCAAAACATCATGGGCTTGCTCACGTGGCGAAAAGGCTAAAATCTCTAATT
>JAAFJZ010000187.1 GCA_013298205.1 Cytophagales bacterium | reverse complement strand
CACCCAAATCAAAAACAGCCAGTTTTACGTCTTTATTTTTTTTGTCTAAACCGTAAGCTAAAGCTGCTGCTGTAGGCTCATTGATGATTCTTTTCACATCCAAACCTGCAATTTGACCCGCTTCTTTTGTAGCCTGTCTTTCTGCATCGTTGAAATAAGCTGGAACCGTAATTACGGCTTCAGTTACAGTTGTCCCTAAATAATCTTCAGCTGTTTGCTTCATTTTTTGAAGAATGATAGCTGAAATTTCTTGAGGCGTGTAATTTCTATCGCCTATTTTGATGCGAGGCGTATCGTTATTTCCTTTTTCTACAATATAAGTTACATTTGAAGCTTCTTTGCTTACTTCACCAAACTTTTTACCCATAAATCTTTTTACAGAAAGTATAGTATGTCTAGGATTGGTGATAGATTGACGTTTGGCAGGATCACCTACTTTGCGTTCGCCATTTTCTAGAAAAGCTACAATAGAAGGAGTAGTTCTACGTCCTTCACTATTTGGAATTACAACTGGCTCGTTACCTTCCATAACGGATACGCAAGAGTTGGTAGTTCCTAAGTCGATGCCTATTATTTTACCCATTTTTTTAGTTTTTAATTTTTTAATTTAAGTATCTACTAAATGTGTGCCAAATGAGTTTGTAAAATAAAATTGCGCCATTTTGGCATACTAATATTTTGAAACAAGAAAAAAAGGCACAAAGAAAGATAATTTGATGGTTTTATTTAAAAATGGATTTCACCTTATATATCTTCTAATATCAAGCGCTTGAGAAAAGTTAAAAATCTCTCTCAAAAGGAAGTTGCATTGTCTATTGATATTGCACAGGCTCAATATTCTGTATTAGAAAGTGGTAAGGTCGTGCCTACTTTACCTACATTAGAAAAAATTGCTAAAGTATTCGAAGTAGATATTTCGCAGTTGGTTAGAAAATCAAATGTTTCCGATGAAGATATAAACATCTCTATCCTTGAAAAAGTAAAGTTGATTGATACTTTAGATAATGACGAAAAAGGTTGTCTTTTAAAAATGATTGATATTGCTATCTCGAAAAAGAAAATGAAAGACAATCTCGCTACACTTATGCAAGGATAAATTTATGGACAATCTACAAAACGACTTCACCCTACCTGCCACCAATACAGTGTTCTGTGTGCCACAGACCAAGGAGTGGGGCTTCTGTTTTGAAATAATACAAATTGGCTTCGAGTATGTTCTTTACCTCAACAAACTTTGTAATTTATTCATAAATACTAATTAGAAAATTTTATTTGAAATCATTTATAAGTTTTAATACATTTTTCCATTCTAATACCGTAACAATAAAAATAAGGATAATCTTATATAATTTGTAACATACTTTAGCAAATATATTATTTTGATTATATTTGTTTCTATTTATTATGTATGTGTCCCTGACCAATAAACGTAGTAAATATGGTCTTTAAAATGATTGACACTTTCCTAACTAATAAAAAATTTAAAGACTTCTTTCAAAAAAATGTAGCTTTATTTTAACTCCCAAGACTATGACACTAACCCTAAATATTCCTGACGGCAACAATCCTAAAGTATTCGCTCTTATTGAGTTCCTTAAAACACTCGATTATGCTTCGCTAAATTTAGAAAACGATACTAATGCCTTTGAACTGTCGAATGAACAAATCGAGATTCTAGATAAAACAAGTGCTGAAAAGAAATTTACTACTCTAGCAGATTTTAAACAAAAGTTTAAAAACAAGTATGGCATTTAATATCTTAACCTCAGATAATGCCAATGAAGATATAGAACAGGCATATCTATACTATCTCATTACAAAAAAAAGCCCACAATCTGCCAATAACTTCTATGATGAGCTCTTAAGTGGGTTTAATTCAATTGCTATAAACCCATTCTACAAACTATACCATAAAAATTATAGGGGATTCCCTATGAAAAAATTTCCGTATATCATCTTTTTTGAAATAGACCGCAATAATATTAATATCCTTGCAGTCTTCAACACAAGACAAAATACCGATAAATACCCTCTTTGATAAAGTATCGTGGATTGATACTCTAGCTAAAGATGAACAACAAGCTCTCTTTAAGATGATTGATATTGCTATCTCGAAAAAGAAAATGAAAGATAATCTCGCTACACTTATGCAAGGATAAATTTATGGACATGCTTGACAAGGAAGAAAAAAATATCTTATTAAAACTCATTGAGACTTTCGTCTCTAAAGAAAGATTTAAAGATTACGTACAGAAAAATATAGCTGCACTATGATGACTGATAAACTAAAAAATTTCTTTGATAATTTCGGAACAATACAAGACCAAAAGACTTATCCCAAAGAAACTCCCTTAGAAAGCATTGTTATTGATTTTGCTGAACGTTGGGAAAACAGTACAAAACCTGGACACGGAATATTTTTTGACTTTAAAGCTACTCCAGAACTAGAAAAACCCGTCTTAGAATATTTAACAAAAGGATTCGGATGGACTTTGGAAAAACCATTCTTTATCAGAAAACCTAAAAATCCCTAAACCAATTACTTACCAAAACATCCTTTATAGTGCTCTGTGTGCCACAGAGTAAGAAAAGTGTCAGGTGAGGACACCTGACATGGGGTTGGAACAAATCCCTTATCTGTTTTTACGGTTGGCAAGGTCTGAAAAAGACCGTTGCCAACGTAAAATCGTGTAACTTTATATCTTTTGATAAGCAAAATTACTTTCCCATAATCGTAACTCACAACGAGCCGCGCTAATGATTGTTTTTTACGTTATCAACGGTCGTTAGACCTTGGTAACCGTAAAAAAGCAAATCCCTTTAGTTTTGTCAGGTGAGGACACCTGCCACGGGGTTGGGGTTAAAATTTTGGCACTGATACTGATGGAAAAAAAGGTAAATATTTTACTAAATACTTATCTCCAATAACAGGTGGGTTATTGGAATTATTAGGAAGCGCAGAAACAGAGTATTTTATGTCATTTACTTCATAATCATACCTATAAGTATATCCTCCATTTTCAAAGTCTTCTTTCCCAGTTACAACACCAATTGTAGTTTTATAGTGGTCTGCCAAATACCAATACATAACATATTCTGTTATAACAAAATAACCTATACCTAGCACCATTAATACTTTCAATATTGAATGGACGTATTGACTTAATTTACTATTTTCGTAAGTCATTATCAAAATAATTTAAACCTTATGGTTGTAATTTTTTTGTAGCAGTTTTAACTGTCGATTTACTAGCTCCAACTACAACATCATTAGATATCTGTGAAATTGTGTTGGTTGTTTGACCTAAACCAGGTTTTGGAATAAAATTCAAATTCTTAAGCCCAAGCCCTACACCAAATTCTATAGCGGCATTCCCGAATGACTTTGTGCCATTCAAAGTTGTTTGGAAATTTCTTGTGTAATCAAAATTAGACTTCAGCAACTCATCAGAAATAGATGCAACATTGCCCCTAAATAATGTATTTGTAAGGAATGTAGAAGCTACATCTGCTTTGTCTAAATTATTTCCATTTCCCAAAAGAACCTGTGCTGATACTTGAATGCTTGATTTTAAAAGTCCAACCTGTGCTCCAACTTTCAAATAATTTAATACCCCAGACACAGCACCCCCTGGAACTGGTGGAGCAACACTTAGCCCGATTCCAATTCCCTGACCAATGAGGAAATTTTCTTTGGTTACACTGCTTTTGAGTTTCTCAAAGTTTTTTTGTTTCTGCATAGCACTAAGTTGATCTGCTCTTTGCTTAGGGGTTTGAGTGTTATTGTTGGGGCCAATAAAAGTTTGAGTTGGAATTATTTCTTCAGCTCTTGGCTGAGGTTTTGCAGGGGTTTTATATTGCGGACCTAGCGTCCAATTGTAAAGCCTATCACTTGCTGGTACAAATGGCTGATTAATATCAAACCTTTCTAATCCGTCTAAATCAATTGCTTGAATTGGGGTGTTGCTAGCAAATTGATAAGTTGATAATTCCGCATACTCAGCTGTCAACGGATCCACACTTAAAAACTTCCCTAACCAAGGGTTATAAATCCTAAAACCATAGTCGTAGGTAGAGCCTCCACCGCCCAATCCTTCACTGTCTCTCTCCTTCCCGTTAAATCCATAACGATAATCACCACTATTAAAGTTTCGGCCTGGCATAATCGCCCCAAATGGATAGTAATTGGAGGCTGTCTGAACTTCTGCTTCGCCTGTATCGGTCTTCTTGTCGCTTACAGTGGCTCTGATGTTCCCCAGATGGTCTTTCAACTCGTATTGTCTCATGCCCAATGTGCGCACAACTAGGTATTCGCCTGGATTTTTACCCCAAATACGCACAGGTGCTTGGCTGATGAAGCCTGTAGGGTTGTGGGTACTGGTAAACGAACTCACCGAACTGGTGCTGCTTTGGCTACTGAGCACAAATACTTGTGTGCCTGCGGTGGTGCTTATTGGGTTTTTGCTATACAAATAACCTGGATGCTGGTCTGCCATTCTGATATCTCCTTGCACATTTTGGGCTATAAGTCTGCTTTGGGTTTGCGCCAAGGCTTGTGCAAATGCTTTTCTGCCTCCTGTTTGGGTGGCGGTAAGGGCATTCATTACTTCTAGCTGGGTATAGTAGAGCAAGGGCTGGGTTTTGTCATAGCTCAAAGATGCTTTGCCTATATTTCCTCCTGTGATGCTGGTTTGTAGGCTGTATTCGCTACCCAAAAGGTAGTTTTTCATCGGCCAAGTGCGCAGCTCGGCTTGGGTAAATGGTAGGTAGGCGTAGTTGGAACTGGCGTTGTAGAGGCTGATACTTGAGGCATCGGGTGCTATTTGTATTTCTCCATCTCCTTGTGTATCTGAGCTAAGAAAGGCGGGTATCTCGCTGTTCATCAAGCTAATAAGGCTGGCGTTGGTGGCTGTAGAAAGGGTGTAGCGCACCAAACTTCTTTGGTTTGAACCTGTGGTAGTGGTAAAGAAGATGTGGGCTTGTTTGTTTACATAATCTTCTATCGCGGCTGCGTGTCTGCCAAAAGTGCCAATCGATTTATCGCTTATGTATTCACCCAAGGGTTCTTCTACTGTGCCATTGCCTTTGAGGTCGGTATCTATGGTAATTTGGCTATAATTGCCGTTTTTGCTTCTGATGAAGAGTAGGTAAAGATTGGGTTGGGCGGGCAAACGCACGGCTATGGGTTTGCTTTGCACATCTATTCCATCGGGAATATTGGTGTATAGGGCTTCTGTTCCTTTCATGAGCAAGCCTTTGTTGTCGTATATGGCAAAGGAGTTTTTATTCCCCCAATAGCTGCCTCCCAATACCCTGAATGCGGGGTTTCCGTTTTGGTCTTCTGCCTGCAAGAGCGTATTTTGTACCTCACCCACAAAGCTTATACCTTCGGTGGTGATGAGCTTGAGGCTGAGGTCTGTTTGTGCCATTTGGGTTACGGGTATGCGAGATGTGGTGGTAGAAATATTGCTCGTTATCGTGTATGAATCGTAGTTTTGTAAAAGGGTAAGCTTGCTATCAAGCCACGATTTACGGAAGTATTCGTCAAAATCAAAGGAAAGGTTTCTATAATTGGCTTCTGTTTTGAAATAATACTGTTTGGCTTCGAGTACAGCATTGGGATTTATGCTACCCAGACGGTCTGAAGCAATAAAAATAAGGATAATCTTATATAATTTGTAACATACTTT
>JAAFJZ010000186.1 GCA_013298205.1 Cytophagales bacterium | reverse complement strand
CCATTTATGATAGTGGCTGTAGTTTTGGTCGAGAACTTGATGATGAACGAATAAGATTGATGCTTACAAATGATCAAGAGATTCAGAAATATGTTGCAAAAGGTTTAGCAGAAATACATTGGGAAAGCAACAAAATTACTCATTTTGAATTATTGAGTAAACTATTTGTTCGTGAAGGAATAAAAGATTTTGTATTGGGTGCACTCAAAAGAATTATAGAGCATTTTGACATAAAAAAGCTTGAACGAATTGTATTTAAGGTTGATAAAGAATTGCTTGATTTGGGGAATCCAAACATCTTTCCAGTCGAAAGGAAAGAATTGGTTTTGAAATTACTAACTTTGCGGTATAATAAATTGAGAGAAATTTATTCTCAATACAAATGAAAGAGATTGGTTACATATATCTGAGTTGGCGAGAAGGTCTTGGTAAAAGAAGGCATATTGTGGGTGTTTTAAAAAGAAACGCTATGTTAGGCGTTCGCTTTTCCTATATTAAAAAAGGGGTAGAAATCGCTAAGGAAGATGGATTTTCACCTTATACTGAGTTTCCGGATTTTGATAAAGAATATACTGAAAACGTACTTGAAGTTTTTGGTCAGCGAATTATGAAATCTGAACGTTCAGATATTTCAGACTTTTATGATTTTTGGGAAATCGATACTAAGTTTAAAGACGATAAGTTTTATTTGTTGGCACATACGCAAGGATTAAATCCAACCGATAATTTTGAGTTTTTGGCTGATTACAATCCAAGTAAAAGTGTACGTTTTCTAACAGATTTAGCCAGTTTAAATATGCTCAAATTGCCAGCAGACAGTATTAAGGTTGGAGATGAATTGACCTACAAATTAGAGCCAAAGAATAAATTTGACGGTCAAGCGGTAAAAGTGTTTAAGGGTGATATTGAAGTAGGCTACATTAAGAAAATTCATTCACGAGTTTTTTATAAGCAAAAAGGTAGTTCCCTAAAACTTGTTGTTAAAGCGCTAGAACAAAACGGATTAATTAAAAGAATTTTTGTTATAGTGAGCTGTAAATAGTAACTGTAAAACTAATGGGTTAACAAAGATGTCGTATGATTTGGTACTAACAGGGAAGGTTAAAACTTGCCTCGCATTCTAAATATTTAGCGTTATAGCGATGCAGTAAAAAAGTATTTCGAACAAATAAAAACACTTATTGGCGGGACGCAAAATTCTTTCAGATTGTTAAATACTAAAGAGCATTTTTTTTACTTTTGCAGAATGTATTATAGAAGAAAAGTTATATTGGCATTGTTACAGATTTTTGATGGGCAGATAGATAAAATCAGCCTCCATAAGTTGTTATTTCTGTTTACTCAACGGCAAACTAAAGCTGAATATGATTTTATTCCATATCGTTTTGGTTGTTACTCGTATTCAGCAAACGCTGATTTAACATCTATGGTTGGTAAAGAAATGCTGTTAGAAACAAAGATTCATTTTGCAAGCAATGAAAAAACAGATTACTTCAAAGCTCTTAAAGAAACTGACAAAAAAATAATGTTGGAAATTAAAGCAGTTTATGGAAAAATGAATGCAGATGCTTTAATGAAACATACTTATTTAAACTTCCCTTACTGGGCAATAAACAGTGTGAAAGCAAATGAAATTTTGACAACTCTGCAATTAGAAAAAGTTAAAGAAAGTCGTCCCCAAATAAATGAAACTGTTCTGTTTACTATTGGTTATGAAGGGATTTCATTGGAAGAATATTTGAACCGACTTATAAAAAATGATGTCAAAATATTGGTTGATGTCCGCAATAATGCTCTAAGTATGAAATACGGATTTAACAAAAGTCAATTAATCCGTTATTGCAATAGTTTAGGAATTGAGTATTTACATTTCCCAGAAGTAGGCATACAATCTGAACAACGCCAAGAATTAAATAATCAAAGTGATTATGATAATCTATTCACTATTTATTGCGAAAACAACTTGAAAAATACAACTGCTTCACAGTTAAAGATTTTGGATTTATTAGAAAAAAACAGAAGAATAGCATTAACCTGTTTTGAAGCCAATATATGTCAGTGTCATAGAAAACACTTAGCTGAGGCGATTGAAAAATTGCCAAATTTCAAATATCAAGTAAAGCATATTTAAAATGGCAAAAACTAAAGTGTTAATCACTGTAAAAACCTATCCTGCGATTTCAGAAAAATACGATGAATTGGTTTGTACAGCTGGTTTTCTTGAAGATGGAACTTGGATTAGAATCTATCCAATTCAATTTAGAAAAAAATCATTTGAAGAACAGTATAAAAAATATGATTGGATAGAAATCGATCTTGTGAAAAATAAAAGTGATTTTAGAAAAGAAAGCTTTAGACCCGTTTCTTATGATACTGAAATCAAAATTTTAGACCATTTAGACACAAAAAGTAATTGGCTTTTACGAAAGGAAATTGTATTTAAAAATAAAATCTACTTTGATATTGAGGTGCTAATTTCAGAGGCAAAGAATAGAGAAATTATGACTTCTCTCGCAGTATTCAAGCCAACTGAAATTATTGGGTTCACAATTGTTCCAGTAGAAAGAGAATGGAACAAAAATAAACTTGAAAAATTAAGACAGGATAGAAGCAGTAATTTGTTTGCTCAAGAAGACGAAGACTTATTTGAAGAAGTTAAGAAACTGCCTTTTAAGTTTTCTTATCTTTTAAGAGATTCTAAAGGAAAAAAGAGTAAAATGATGATTGAAGATTGGGAAAGAGGTGCACTTTATTGGAGTTGTCTTAAAAAAACATGAAGGAGAAGAAAGTAAAGCAGTAGAAGATGTTAGGAAAAAATACTTTGATGATTTTGCAAAAACAAAAGACTTGTACTTATTTCTAGGCACTTCTCAACTGCATCACTTTACAGGAAAGAATCTATTTATAATTATTGGCACTTTTCATCCTAAATTGGAAGCCCAACAAACATTGTTTTAATCGGCTTATAACCCAATCCCCTTCAAGTGGAGAATATCGGAGTCGAACCGATGACCTCTTGCATGCCATGCAAGCGCTCTAGCCAGCTGAGCTAATCCCCCATAATGAGTCGCAAATTGCGCTTTATTCGTCTATTCACAAAAAAAATGGAGGAATAAATTTTATTTTTATTCTAAACTTCTTAAAACATAAGTAGTTTTGTAAAATAGTTATGAAACAAGAATACATAGAAATCTACGGTGCGCGTGAGCACAACTTAAAAAATATTGACCTCAAAATACCGAGAAATAAGCTTGTCGTCATCACAGGCATAAGTGGTAGTGGCAAGTCTTCTCTCGCTTTTGATACGCTTTATGCTGAAGGGCAAAGGCGGTATATGGAAAGCTTTTCTGCCTACGCTCGCTCTTTTATTGGTGAAATGAAAAGACCAGATGTGGACAAAATCGAGGGTTTGAGTCCTGTAATTTCCATCGAACAAAAAACCACTTCACGCAATCCTCGCTCTACAGTAGGCACGATAACTGAAATCTATGATTTTTTGCGCTTGCTTTTTGCTAGAGCTGCCAAAGCTTACTCCTACCATACAGGCAAAGAAATGATCAAACAAAGTCAGGAACAAATGCTTGATTTTATTTTAGAACATTTTCAAAATAAGAAAATATCTATTCTTGCTCCTTTAGTAAAAGGCAGAAAAGGACATTACAGAGAACTATTTGTTCAAATTGCTAAAATGGGCTTTTCAAAATTGCTCATCAATGGCAAATGGGAGGAATTACAGCCTAAAATGCAGCTTGATCGCTATACGACACATAATATAGATGTGGTAGTAGATAGGCTTATCGTTTCAAAAGATGATAGATTTAGGCTTGCGCAATCTTTACAGACTACAATCAATTTATCTAAAGGGTCTGTTACAATAGCGGATGAGGCAAACCAAATCTCACATTTTTCCATCAATTTGATGTGCCCTGATACAGGCATTTCTTATGATGATCCTGCTCCCAACACCTTTTCATTCAACTCTCCTTATGGCTACTGTGAAGAGTGCCATGGTTTAGGCACGATAGGCAAGATTGCAGAAGAATTGATTATCCCCGACAAAACGAAGAACATCAAACAAGGAGGTATATTGCCCTTGGGTGCAGAGGCGAATACCTTTGTTTTTAAATTAATAGAAGCTATTTTAAAAACTTTTAAACTTGATTTGAATGTGCCTATTAAAGATATTCCTGCTGAAGCTTTAGAAATTATTCTTTATGCCAAAAAACATCAGGTTAGCCTTAGCTACGAAAAACTTAAAATTGAGCCTAATATTTTTATTTACGATGGTGTAGTTACCCTGCTTATTGCTGCTAAAAATTCTACAATAGCCAAGGAACAAAATGAGTTTGAGAAATATATAACCACTATAGTTTGCCCTGATTGTAAGGGCAATAGACTTAAAAAAGAATCTTTGCAATTTAAAATTGCAGACCAAAATATATCTCAACTTGCGCAGTTGAATATTTTGCAATTAGATGATTGGTTTACGAAAATAGAAAATTTTCTTGACGAAAAGCAGAAAATAATTGCCCAAGAAATCGTGAAAGAAATTAAAAAAAGAATTAATTTCCTCAAAGATGTAGGCCTTACCTACCTAAGTCTCGACCGTCCGTTCAAAACTCTTTCGGGTGGCGAAAGTCAAAGAATAAGACTCGCCACTCAAATAGGTACTCAACTTACTGGCGTACTCTATATTATGGATGAGCCAAGCATAGGCTTGCACCAAAGAGATAACCAAAAGCTTATCAATGCGCTAATGAGTTTGAGGGATTTAGGAAATTCTATTTTAGTGGTTGAACATGATAAAGACATGATGCTTGCGGCTGATTACATCATAGATATCGGACCAAAAGCTGGTAGAAATGGAGGCAAGGTAATTGCTGTCGGTGAGCCAAAAGATTTTATTAAGCTTGAAGGTTATACGCCTGCATATTTGAGAGGTGAGCATAAAAGCTTCAAAACCAATGAACTTAGAAAAGGTACGGGAAAAAGCTTGGAGCTTTTGGGTGCGAATGGCAATAATTTAAAAAATGTAAACCTTGAATTGCCGCTAGGTAAATTGATATGTGTAACGGGTGTATCGGGAAGTGGAAAGTCAAGCTTGATACATGAAACGCTAGTGCCGATTTTAAAAACATATTGCTACCATTCTAAAGATAAGCCTTTAGAATACAAAGAAATAAAGGGTTTAGAATTTATTGATAAGATAATAGAAGTAGATCAAAGCCCTATAGGTCGTACGCCACGCTCCAATCCTGCTACTTATACGGGTGTATTTAGCGATATTAGAGAACTTTTTGCGCAAATGCCCGAATCAAAAATAAGAGGTTATAAAACCGGACGCTTTTCTTTTAATGTAAAAGGCGGAAGATGCGAAACTTGTGAAGGTGGGGGAATAAAACTGGTAGAAATGGAATTTTTGCCAGACGTGTATGTAACTTGTGAAACGTGCAAAGGGAAGCGTTACAATAAAGAAACATTAGAAGTGCGATTTAAAGGAAAGTCGGTTTCAGATGTTTTGGAAATGACCATTACACAAGCGGTAGATTTTTTTGCTAACCAACCCAAAATACTTAACAAAATAAAAACCCTTAACGATGTAGGTTTGGGTTATATCACCCTTGGTCAGCATGCTACTACGCTTTCAGGTGGGGAAGCGCAAAGAACAAAATTGGCTACAGAGCTTTCCAAAAAAGATACAGGCAAAAC
>JAAFJZ010000185.1 GCA_013298205.1 Cytophagales bacterium | reverse complement strand
ATAAGCTTAATGTACTCGTTTCTGATGAGGAGTTAAACAAAAGAAGACAAAAATGGGTCAAACCTGCTTATCGAGTAAACTCAGGTGTATTGTACAAATACCTTAAAACCGTAGCCTCGGCTTCAAATGGTTGCGTAACCGATATGTAAGAATTATATCTACTAAAAAACTTAATTTAATTTTATAAAATATTTTTATATATTTGAAAAAAAAAGAAATGGAAAATCAGTACATTTATTATGCGATCTCAATTATAATCTATCTTTATCTTCAATTTCAAAAGGTAAAAAAGAGAAAAGCAGAAGAAGCAAAAAATAATCCGAAATTGCCTAAGCAAGAAATTTTACCCATTCCCAAAAAAGAGCCTTTATTTTCCAAAAAAGAAGTTAAACCTTTCACTTCCAAACTACCACAACAAAAACCTGTACAAAGTAAATACCAAAATTTAGAAGAAATCGAACGATTGGCAAGTTTAAAAAGAAACAAAAGCCTAGAAACAATCCAAAACTTAAAAAATACAGAAGTAGAAAACGTAGATCCTTATTTTTATAAAACAATAAGACCCGATAAGTTAACCGTAGCTAAAAACCTTAAATACGAAGAAGCACCAACTAAATCGCCTTCTATAGGTTCTAAATTAAAAACCCGAATGCGCAATCCACAAGAAATGCGTGAAATTTTTATCGTATCAGAAATATTCAATAAAAAATATTAACCACTTGGAAATCATTAAAGCCACTACCGTAGTGGGCATAAAACACAATGGGAAAGTAAGCTTGGGCTCAGATGGTCAAGCAACTTTAGGAAACACTGTTGCGAAAAGCACAGTCAAAAAAGTTAGAGAAATGCAAGATGGTAAAGTTTTGGTTGGCTTTGCAGGCTCTACCGCAGATGCTTTTACTTTAATGGAACGATTCGAAGCCAAACTTTCTACTCATAACGGGCATTTAAAACGTGCAGCAATAGAACTAGCAAAAGATTGGAGAATGGATAAATACCTTAGAAATCTTGAAGCCATGATGATAGTAGCCAATATTGAAGAAATGCTTTTGATATCTGGTAATGGAGACGTAATCGAACCAGATGAAGAGGTAACTTCAATAGGTTCAGGAAGTATGTATGCTTTGTCTGCTGCTTTAGCATTAAAAAAACATGCGCCTCATTTAAGTGCCGAAGAAATGGTAAAAGAAAGCTTAACGATAGCAGCCAATATTTGCATTTATACTAACCATAATTTTACGATTAAAACCTTGGAATAAGGAATACTAAACAAAATGTTATCAAAAAGAATTATTCCATGCTTAGATATTAAAGATGGAATTACGGTAAAAGGAACAAATTTTTTGGGACTAAAAGAAGCCGGTGATCCAGTAGAGTTGGCTTATGAATATGCCCAAACAGGTGCAGATGAACTCGTTTTTTTAGATATTACTGCCACTGTAGAGCAAAGAAAAACTTTGGTAGAATTGGTAAGAAGAATATCGAAAGTAATTAACATTCCTTTTACTGTAGGCGGAGGAATTAAAAGTGTGAATGATGTAGCCGTTTTGCTCAATTCTGGTGCTGATAAAGTTTCGATAAATTCTTCAGCAGTTTCCAATCCCGAGTTAATTACCCAAATAGCCAATGAATTTGGTAGCCAATGTGTGGTGGTAGCCATTGATACGAAAACGATAGCAAATATTGCCACCGTGCATACACATGGAGGTCGAAATCCCACTAAAAAAGAGACTTTTATTTGGGCAAAGGAAATTCAAGAGCGTGGTGGTGGGGAAATTTTACTCACGTCAATGGATCATGATGGTTGCAAGCAAGGTTTCGCTTTAGAAATTACGTCATTACTTTCAAAAAACCTAAATATTCCCGTAATTGCGAGCGGAGGTGCGGGAAATGAAGTTCACTTTAAAGATGTATTCGAAATTGCTTCAGCTGACGCTGCACTAGCTGCAAGTATTTTTCACTTTAAAGAAATTCAAATTCCAATTTTAAAAAAATATTTATCTGAAAATAACATAGCTGTAAGAACCTTATGATGAATTTTGAAAAACAAGGTGGACTTATTCCTGTTGTAGTGCAAGATGCTAAAACTTTGATTGTACTCATGGTAGGATTTATGAATGAAGAAGCCTACAAAAAAACCATTCAAGAAAAAGTAGTAACTTTTTTTAGCCGAACCAAACAAAGACTTTGGACAAAAGGCGAAACATCAGGAAATTTTCTAAATGTAATTGAAATTTTAGAAGATTGTGATGAAGATACGATTTTAATTAAAGCAAACCCAATTGGTCACACTTGCCACACGGGATCGGACACTTGTTTTGCAGAAGAAAATAAGGTTAAATATGGTTTTTTAACTGAACTTGAGAATCTTCTTAAAAGTCGAAAGGAAAACAAAGATAAAAAATCTTATACTTCACAACTTTTTAATAAAGGAACGGATAAAATAGCTCAAAAAGTAGGAGAAGAAGCCGTAGAATTGGTAATTGAAGCCATGAAGAATGACGAAAATTTATTCAAAGAAGAGGCAGCTGATTTACTTTTTCATTATCTTATACTTTTGCAACACAAGAACTACTCTTTACAAGACATCGTAGAAGTACTTATTTTAAGACACCAAAAATCTAATTAAACGCTACAAACAAAGCTGTTATGTTGAATGAAATAATCATTGTAGACGACTCTGAATTTGATATTTTTATAGCAAAAAAGATGTTTGAAACTTCTTTTCCACATGTAGAAATTAAAATTTTTACTACCCCAAACGATGCGCTTTTTTATATAAAAAACCAATCAATTGAAAATTCTAATTCTTTTAAGTTAATTATTTTAGATTACTATCTTAAACACAATGAAGCTTCTTTTTTCACAGATGAATTTGAGAAATTTGAATCTCAAATCATTCTACAATCCAAAATTATTTTTTTGAGTTCACTAATTGACAAATCGAAAATATCAATGATGAAATCTAAAAGTTATGTTTTAGATTTTTTAGAAAAACCTTTAAATCAAAAATCAATAGAACATATCAAATCTTTTTTGTAAAAACGATGAAAGCCTATCATGACTTGATGAACCATATAATTGAAAATGGTGTAAAAAAAGAAGATCGTACTGGTACGGGCACAATTAGCGTATTTGGCTATCAAATGAGGTTTGATTTGAATGAGGGTTTTCCTTTGCTTACAACCAAAAAATTACACCTTCGCTCTATCATTTATGAACTACTTTGGTTTTTGAAAGGAGATACCAATATCAAGTTTTTAAAAGAAAATAAAGTAAACATTTGGGACGAATGGGCTGATGAAAATGGGAATTTAGGTCCCGTTTATGGCTACCAATGGCGAAGCTGGAAAGGTGCAAATGGAGAAACAATAGACCAAATCACAAATGTAATTAATCAAATAAAAAAAAATCCAGATTCTAGAAGGTTAATTGTAAGTGCTTGGAACGTAGCTGATATTGAAAAAATGAAACTTCCACCTTGTCATGCCTTATTTCAATTTTATATTGCCAATGGCAAACTTTCTTGTATGCTATACCAAAGAAGTGCAGATGTTTTTTTAGGAGTTCCTTTTAATATTGCCTCTTATGCCTTGTTAACCATGATGGTAGCTCAAGTTTGCAACCTAAAATTAGGTGAATTTGTACATACATTAGGCGATGCCCACTTGTATCTTAATCATTTAGATCAAGCCAAACTTCAACTCAGCAGAGACATTAAGGCTTTACCTACATTAAAAATTAATCCTGAAGTTAAGGATATTTTTAATTTTGAATTCTTAGACTTTAGCTTAGAAAACTATGATCCACATCCTCATATTAAAGCGGAAGTAGCTGTTTAAAGTTTCATATTTTTAAGAAAAAAGGGAGTATTAACTTTCTTTACTTTTTTTAAAAATGAAATTTATTTTAAAAACTTTAAATTAAATTTCATTTGATAATTTCAAGTTAAAATATCACTCTTTTTTTGGAATGAATTAAAACGAACTAATTTTGCAAAAAATTAAAAGCATAAAATGAGGCAAAGTTTATTGAGTGAAGGGGCAAAAGAACTAAGTTATGAAATAAGAGGCATAGTAAAAAAAGCCGAATTAATTCAAAAGCTGGGTCAAACTATTTACTGGGAAAACATTGGTGATCCAATTCAGAAAAATTTTCCAATTCCTTTATGGATGAAAGAAATTATTACTGAGCTTGTTCAAGATGATAAATCATTTAGCTATTGCCATTCAAAAGGAATTTTAGAAACTAGAGAGTTTTTAGCAAATCGTACAAATGAAAAAGGTGGCGTTCAGATTACTCCTGAAGATATTTTATTTTTTAATGGATTAGGTGATGCAATAGCTAAACTTTATCAATATATCGTGCCTACAAGCAGAATAATTGGGCCTTCACCTGCATATTCAACTCATTCTTCTGCTGAAGCAGCTCATGCAAACCACCAACCCATTACTTATAAATTAGATCCTGAAAATCATTGGTATCCTGATATAAATGACCTTTATAATCAAGTAAAATACAACCCATCTATTGTAGGAATACTAATCATTAATCCTGATAACCCAACAGGAATGGTTTATCCTTATGAAACATTGGTAAAAATGGTGGAAATAGCTAAAGAATTTAAGCTCTTTCTTGTAAGTGATGAAATCTATCAAAACATAACTTACAATGGCGTAAAAGCACACACGCTAGCAGAAGTTATTCAAGATGTTCCAGGAATTGCAATGAAAGGCATTTCAAAAGAACTTCCTTGGCCAGGATCAAGATGTGGATGGATGGAATATTATAACCGTGATAAAGATGTAGAATTTGCTAGATTTTGTGCTGCATTAGATAATGCAAAAATGATTGAAGTTTGCTCAACTAAATTACCTCAATTGGCTATTCCAAAGATTTTATCAGATCCAAGATACCCGAGTTATAGAGCTTTTGAAAATGAGAAAATTGGTAAACGAAGTCAAATCATTGCAAAAATATTAGGTTCTGTTCCGCAACTTACTTTTAATACAACCAATGGAGCTTTTTACAATACCATCATTTTTAGAAAAGGAACGCTTAAAAAAGGACAAAGCTTAGTAATAAAAGATCCAAAAATTAAATCATTATTAGAATCATGGATTAATGAAACTATGCCTCTTGACCAAAGCTTTGTGTATTATTTACTCGCAGCAACGGGGGTATGTGTAGTTCCAATTTCCTCTTTTTGCTCTGATTTAGAAGGCTTTAGGGTAACAATTCTGGAAGAAGATGAAAATTTACTTACCGAAATATTCACAAAAATAAAACTTGCTGTTGAAGAATATTTGGCAAGTTAAGTTTTGCACAAAGATTTAACAAAAATAGAATCTAAAACCAATTTACTGCTACTAAAATATACATCTAAATCTAAAATTAATTAAACTGATTTGTATATTTTTATTAATTTTGCAAATGACAAACCTTTTAAAATCATGAACCAATACAAAATAGCATTAACCATAATTATTAGTTTTTTTCTTTATAATTCTTCTTATTCTCAAAAGAAAAAAGATAGCCAAACTACAACCACAGTTGCTACAAATTCTATGAAAAGTAAGGAATATTTACTTAATGAAAGCATATTCAGAAACTCATTAAAATATGGAGATTTGAATGTAGCCAAACAAAGTATTTATGAAATGATAGCTTTAGACCCTAGTAACTTGCTTTTGTACGATACATTACTTATT
>JAAFJZ010000184.1 GCA_013298205.1 Cytophagales bacterium | reverse complement strand
ACTCGAAAAACGAATTTACCTTTAAAACCAATCAATTTGGTAAATATGGGCTCATACTTGATACAATAAGTCCTGTAATCATTCCCATTCATAACAATAAAGACTTACTTAGTTTTATGATCAAAGATTTTCCAGCTGGCATACAATGTTTCAAAGCTAAAGTAAATAATGAGTGGGTTTTAATGAATTATGACCATAAAAAGAGCTTAATAAAATCAGAAAAATGGGATCCAGATAAACTTTTTGAGGGAGAAGTAGTTTTGGAGGTAGAAGATTTATTAAAAAACAAATCCATTCATACATTTACAATAAACGGAATTAAAAAATGAAATTAGAAATAGGAAAACCTGCACCACAATTTGAATCTAAAGATGAAAACGGAAATATTATAAAACTTTCTGATTTTAAAGGCTCAAAATTAGTTTTATACTTTTACCCTAAAGACGACACCCCAGGGTGTACAGCAGAGGCTTGTAATCTAAGAGATAATTACGAAATGCTTTTAAAAAAAGGATACAAAATTCTTGGAATAAGTAGTGACTCAGAAAAAGCTCATAAAAAGTTCATAGAAAAATATCAATTGCCTTTTCCACTTTTGGCAGATACAGAAAAAACAGTTCATGAACAGTTTGGAACATGGGTTGAAAAAAGTATGTATGGTAAGAAATATATGGGTACAGCCAGAACAACTTTTATAATTAACGAAAATGGAATTTTAGAAGAAATTATTGAAAAAGTAGATACAAAAGAACATACTGCTCAAATTTTGAAGTAGTTATTTCAAAATTTACTATGTTTATAAAATTTTTGGTTATAATTTTATCCTATAATCAAAATTTTATTTTGTTAAAAAACTTGATTTTATTTTCATATTGAAATGAATTTATTTAATTGCGAGATAATTTTAGAAAAGTTCTTTTTAATATAATATTGATTGTTAAATAAGTCTAATGAGTTTTGAAGCACCAAACGAAATAGGTAAAAAATATCCAGAAGCAATTATTTCTTTTAAAAAAGAAGGTAATATTTTTACGTTTATCTCTTCAAATGTTAAGTTAAAATTACAATTTTTAACAGATGACATCATTAATATAAGGTATTGCACCGAACTACTTTTTCCAAAACATTTCTCATACGCCTTAGTTGAGAAATTACCTAACGATGTCAAAAATATAGAATTTATAGACCAAGGTAAATATTACATATTAACAACTTCTACTTTAAGATGCTTTGTAGAAAAAGACAATCTTAAGCTATTATTTAAAAATTTAGCTGGAGCAACTATTTTGGAAGATGAAGCTGGATTTCATTGGGAAGAAAATTTAACTCAAGGAGGTTCTTATCAATATTGCAGCAAAGTGATTAGCCCATTTGAAAAATTTTTCGGATTAGGAGATAAGCCTATGTCGGCTGATTTAAGAAAAAAAAAATTAACCATTTGGGGTACTGATAGATATGGATTTGAAAATGAACAAGACCCTATTTATAGAAGTATACCTTTTTATTATGGTTTACATGAAGGAATAGGATATGGAGTATTTTTTGATAATTCATTCAAAACTTATTTTGATTTTGGTTTTGAATCAGAAAACTTAATGAGTTTTTGGGCAGATGGCGGGGAAATGAATTATTACTTCATTAACGGTCCAGAACTAATAAAAGTAGCTGAAAGATATGTAAGCCTTACAGGCACACCTGAGCTACCTCCTTTGTGGGCTTTAGGTTACCATCAGTGCAAATGGAGCTATTATCCAGATTCTAAAGTTAGAGAAATAGCGAACGAATTTAGATCAAGAGAAATTCCATGTGATGCTATTTATTTGGATATAGACTATATGGAAGGATTTCGATGTTTTACTTGGAATAAAAATCATTTCCCTAATCCTCAAAAGCTATTATCAGACCTAAAAAAAGATGGTTTTAATACCGTTGTCATCATCGACCCAGGCATAAAGTGTGATCCAGAATACTATGTTTGGCAGGAAGGTGTAGAAAAAGATTTATTTTGTCGAAGAGGAGATGGGGATTATATGAAAGGAGCTGTTTGGCCTGGTTATTGTTATTTTCCAGATTTTACAAAAAAAGATAGCCGAGAATGGTGGGCTACTTTATTCAAAACACTAACAGATGTAGGTGTATCTGGCATTTGGAATGACATGAACGAACCAGCAGTTTTTGGTTATGGTACATTCCCTGACGATGTTAGGCATGACTACGATTCAAACCCTTGTAGCCATAGAAAAGCACATAACGTATATGGTATGCAAATGGCACGAGCCACGTATGAAGGATTAAAACTAAATTTACCAGAAAAACGTCCTTTCAATATTACTAGATCAGGATTTTCTGGTTTTCAAAGATATGCTTCTGTTTGGACTGGGGATAATATTGCAACTTGGGAGCATTTATGGCTTGCTAATATGCAATGCCAAAGGCTTTCTATCTCTGGTGTATCATTTTGTGGCACAGATATAGGAGGTTTTATAGGAGAACCCAACGGAGAACTTTTTGTAAGATGGATTCAAATGTCAGTATTTCATCCTTTTTTTCGAGGTCATTCTTCAGGAGATAGAGGAGAAAAAGAACCTTGGGTATTTGGACCAGAAAATGAAAAAATTGCTAAAAAATATATTGAACTGAGATATAAGCTTTTGCCTTATATTTATACTACATTCTGGCAACATATCAAAAATGGCACTCCTATGATCAGGCCTTTGGTATTTATTTCACAAACTGATTATGAAACACATCACCGAGAAGACGAGTTTGGATTTGGTGATCATTTATTAGTCTGCCCAATTGCTTACGAAAAGCAAGAAGCACGTTGGATGTATTTACCACAAGGAATATGGTATAATTATTGGGATGACACACAATATACTGGAGGTGTGGAAATTTGGGTGAATACACCTTTAGATACGATGCCTATTTTCGTTCGAGCAGGAGCTTTACTACCCAATTTCCCTATTATGCAATACACAAATGAAAAGAAAATTGATGTTTTAGATTTACATTATTACCTTGGGCAAGTTCATACAAAAAGTGTTTGGTATGAGGATAAAGGTGAAGGTTATGAATATTTAGAAAATAAATGCTTGATACATAACTTTGAATCAACTTATTCTAAAAATTCATTCACTTTAAAACAAATCTTAGAAGGAGATTTTAAACCTGAATACAAATTCATGAAAATCCATTTTCATGGTTTAACTAACAAAAGTATTTCTTTCAATATGGATGGTGAAACTATAAAAAGTTCAACGAATGAAAAAGGATTAATTTGTATAGAAGTAAAAAATGATTTTAAACTGCTTGAGTTTAAGCTAAAGTAACTTATTTTTGCTTTTGTAAAGTTTTTCTATCAAACGAAAAATTCGTTTTCCCTTATGGTTACAAATACTATTTTTAATTCATGGAAAAATGCGTTCATTTTAATGCGTATTCCATTCTCTTTTTTTCTAATGCCCGTTTTCTTTTTTGCAATGGCTATGCAAATTCAGTTAATTAATTTTAATACAATTTGCATATTTTTAATTTTACATATTTTTATTTACCCAGCAAGTAATGGTTACAACTCATTAGAAGATAAAGACACAGGAAGCATTGGAGGATTAAAAAATCCACCAAAAGTAAACCAGCAATTGGTTTATTTGGTATATGTATTTGATTTTCTTGCAGTAGCATTTTCATTATATCTTAATACAAGCTTTGGCTTAATGGTTTTAATCTATTTATTAGTTTCAAAAGCATATAGTTTTAAATACATAAGGTTAAAAAAATATGCATGGCTTTCATTTTGTGTTGTTGTTATATTTCAAGGTTGGTTCACTTATGCTATGATTCTTGTCGGTTTAGAAACTCAAAATCTACTTTCCCCTTTTAATTTAACAGCAGGAGTAGTTTCTAGTTTATTTTTATCAGGTTCTTATCCGCTTACGCAAGTGTATCAGCATGAAGAAGATAAGATTAGAGGCGATAAGACACTTAGCTTAAAACTTGGAATAAAGGGAACGTTTATTTTTTCAGGAATGGCTTTTGGGATTGCGATTGCAGCTATGTTTTATTTATTCAAAGTATATAAATCAATCGAATTATATATTTGTTTTTTGGTTTTTATGTTGCCTACTTTTATATTTTTTAATGTTTGGGCAAATAAAGTGTGGAATGATAACTTAAAAGCAAACTTTAAAAATACAATGCGATTAAATATGATTTCCTCCCTGAGTTTCAGCCTCGGAATGGCTTTCATTTGGTGGAAAAGTTTGTGATTCTTCTAAAACGAAAGAATCTAAATTATCTAACATTTTTCTTGCCGCTTCTTGCTCCGCTCTTTTGCGACTCGTACCTTTACCTATTTGGCAAGGAATTTCATTTATAAAAATCTGAACAGTATATTGCGTAAATCCTCCTGAACCTTTTTCTTCTATGGTGCGGAAACTTGCTTTTTTTTGTTGTTTTTGAGCAAAATCAATAATCCTACTTTTATAATTGGTATCATTTTCTACAACCTCATCTATATCTACATATCCTCCTAGTAATCTATTAACAATAAACTCTTTGCTAGTTTTAAAGCCTCTATCTAGATATATTGCCCCTATCAAAGCTTCTAGTGCATCACCAAGCATAGAGCTGGTATGTCCTTTTCTTATGCCACGAGTATTGTATTTGATTTGGTCATTAAGATGAATTTTCATGGCAAGTTTGTGTAGAGAATCACCATTTACTAGCCTAGAACGTATTTCGGTCATGAAACCTTCATCTTTAAAAGGATATTTTTTAAACAAATATTCAGCAACAACCATGTCTAAAATAGCATCACCCAAAAATTCTAACCTTTCATTAGAGCCTGAATTAGGGTCTGAGTTTGATAACATGGATGTATGAATTAAGGCTAATTCATACAGTTGAATGTTTTTAGGTTTTTTACCTAAAATACTGAAAATATAATTCTTGAGGTTTGATTTCTCACTTCTGCTTGCTTTGAACTTAGCTACAGAATCTAATATCCTCCTTAACAATTTAGCCTTCGTATTTTTTAAAAATTACTGAAGAATTATGACCACCAAAACCAAAAGTATTGCTTAATACAGCATTAATAACACGTTTTTGGGGTACATTGAAAGTTAAATTAAGTCGTTTATCAAAATCTTCATCATCAGTAAAATGATTAATTGTAGGGGGAACCATTTGGTTGTTTAAAGCTAAAACAGAAGCTATTGCTTCTATCGCACCTGCACCTCCCAAAAGATGTCCTGTCATTGATTTTGTAGAACTTACATTGAGTTTGTAAGCATGTTCTCCAAATACTTTTTGAATTGCTCTTACTTCAGCAATATCACCAAGAGAAGTAGACGTGCCATGAACATTCACGTAATCTATCTGTTCGGGTTTGAAATTGGCATCAGAAAGTGCATTTTTCATTACATTTAAAGCACCCAAACCTTCAGGATGTGGAGCCGTCATGTGATAAGCATCAGCTGACATACCGCCACCTACCATTTCGGCATATATTTTTGCACCTCTGCGTTTGGCGTGTTCGTATTCTTCAAGCACCATAATTCCTGCACCTTCACCCATTACAAAACCATCTCTATCTTTATCAAAAGGACGAGAAGCTGTCATGTATGAATCATTCCGCTCAGAAAGTGCTTTGCAAGCATTAAATCCACCTATTCCAGCCTCAGTAATTGCAGCCTCAGAACCACCCGTTACAAAAGCATCTGCTT
>JAAFJZ010000183.1 GCA_013298205.1 Cytophagales bacterium | reverse complement strand
ATCCATTCCCTGGACCCGGTTTGGGCATTCGCATTTTGGGCGATATAACCGAAGAAAAAGTAAGAATACTGCAAGAAGTAGATTATATTTATATAGAAAATCTAAAATCCTCAGGACTTTACAACCAAATTTGGCAGGCAGGAAGCATACTTTTACCTGTGCAATCTGTAGGCGTGATGGGTGATGAAAGGACGTATGAAAAAGTAGTAGCCCTTCGTGCAGTTTCGAGTGTAGATGGCATGACAGCCGATTGGGTACACTTACCGTATGATTTTTTGGCTAAAGTGTCAAACGAAATCATAAACAGAGTAAAAGGTGTAAATCGTGTAGTGTATGATATTAGCTCAAAACCACCCGCTACAATAGAATGGGAATAATAATGAATCTGTTTGCATAAAATGAAAAAACTACTTATTGGCATCTTGATTTTATTCTCTGGGATTAATACTTTCTCTCAGGTTGTAAATTCTGATTCTTTGCTCAAAAGAAACTCTTTCACTGTAAGTGTTCTGATGCCTTTTCAAGCAAGCAAGATTTCTGTAAACGCCAGCTCACGCAACAACCAATTTGTTTTAGATTATTATGAAGGTTTGAGGATGGCTAAAGACTCCCTTTTGAAGCGAAACCTCAATTTTAAGCTACAAGCCATTGATATAGAAAAAGATACGAATAAGCTTTTCACAATACTTAATGATGATGAATTTAAAAAATCGCATCTTATCATTGGGCCAGTTTATAGCCAGCTTTCACAATATATATGTGTATTTTCTGAGCAAACGGGTATTCCTAGTATCATCCCTTTTACCAATGCGAATGATTGGGTATTAAAAACAGAGAAAACTATTTTACAAGAGCCTGCTTACGCTACGATTGCCGAAAAATCTTTAGACTATTATTTTAATAATTTCAGCATTGATACTTGCATTATCATTTCTTCCAAACAGGCTAAAGATACGATTCTAGCCAACCAATTTGCCAAATATTTCACTAAAAGATTGGGAGTAGTTTTAGATAAAAAGAAATTAGATCGCAGTAGTTCGTGGTCACTTAGCAAGGCTTTGTCTCCTGAAAATATGAAGAAAGCTGGCTTAATTATTGTTTTTCATAATGACGCAATGGTAAGAGCCAATATCATGTCAATGATAGAAGCGGCAAACTTTCAGAATCCCATTTTTACCAATTCAGAATGGCTCAACGAGCAAATGGGATCTTATGAACAACTCGAAAAAAGGAAAATCCATTTCATTACCAATGATTTCATAGATAGAAGTCAAATTAAAGTAGAGAAATTTAGGTCAAAATACATTCAAGAAAAGGGTTTTGAACCTAGTTCTTTTGCTTACAAGGGTTATGAAATGTTGCTTTTGATGGGGAAATTGTTTGAGGAAAATAGATTCAATCCATTAGAAACATTAAAGAAAGACCAAAATTTTGAAGCCATCATTCAAAATTCATATCGGTATTATGATAAAAAAGACAACCAAAAAGTTACAATCTTAAAATTTGATTCTGGCAAACTCATCCAAGCTAACACACTCGAATAATGGAAAGATATAAAAACAGTAAAATCCTTTTTGAAAGAGCGCAAAAAATGATTCCAGGTGGTGTAAATTCACCCGTAAGGGCTTTTAATGCGGTTGGAGGCACTCCTATTTTTATGAAATCTGCATTGGGCGCTTGGCTTTATGACCATGACGGAAATGCGTACATAGATTTAATCAACTCTTGGGGTCCTATGATATTGGGTCACGCCAATCCCATCATTGAAGATGCAATTGTGGAAGCGTTGAAAGATTCGGTTTCTTATGGTGCGCCTACCGAAAAAGAAATCGTCATGGCAGAATTAATTACTTCCATGTTTACCTCAATAGAGAAAGTGCGCCTTGTGAGTTCTGGCACAGAAGCCACTATGGCAGCCATTCGTGTAGCAAGAGGGTTTACCCAAAAAAATAAAATCATCAAATTTGAAGGTTGCTACCATGGACATGGCGATTCTTTTTTGATAGCCGCTGGGAGTGGCGCACTTACGATGGGTACACCCGATAGCGCAGGCATCACACAAGGTGTTGCGCAAGATACACTTACAGCTACTTACAATGATTTGGATTCTGTCGAAAAACTTATACAAGCCAATCCCAAGCAAATTGCGTGTATGATTGTAGAACCTGTGGTAGGAAATATGGGTTGTGTACTGCCTGAAAGCGGCTTTTTGGAAGGCTTGCGTAGCTTGTGCGACTTGCATGAGATTGTTTTGATTTTTGATGAAGTAATGACGGGATTTAGGCTTTCGTCTGGTGGAGCGCAAAAAAGATTAAATATCAAACCAGATTTAACGACCTTAGGCAAGATTATAGGCGGAGGGCTTCCAGTAGGTGCTTATGGTGGTAAAGCCGAAATCATGAACTGTGTTTCGCCTGTAGGTAAAGTTTATCAAGCCGGCACACTTTCTGGCAACCCCATCACGGTGAGCGCAGGCATTGCCATGCTTAGCTATTTAAAGAAAAACCAAGATGTTTATGATCAAATAGATAGCACAACGACTCAATTGTGTCAAAATCTGCAAAACATCATAAACCGCTTAGGCATTCCTTGTTCTATCAATCAAATGGGATCGATGTATAGCCTATTTTTTACAGATAAAAAAGTGAAAAATTTTACTGATGCCAAAACCTCAGACTTAAATAAATTCTCTATTTATTTCCATGAGATGCTTTTGAACGATGTTTATTTGGCTCCAGCGCAATTTGAATCTTTATTTATTTCTACAGCTATTGATACTGATTTGGTCGAAAAAATCACAGAAGCTTCAGAAATTAGCTTAAAAAAAGCCTTTGGGATTTCTTAATCTAATAATTTAGGTCTTCTTGCTTTTGTTCTTTCTAAAGATTGCTCATTTCTCCATTCTAAGATTAATTTATCATTGCCTGATAAAAGTACTTCTGGCACTTTCAAACCTTCAAATTCGGCAGGTCTAGTATAAACAGGTGGGGCTATTAAACCATCTTGAAACGAATCGGTTAAAGCCGAAGTTTCATCAGAAATTACACCTGGAATTAAACGTACAATTGCATCCGCAATAACGGCTACAGCTAGTTCACCACCTGTGATTACAAAATCGCCTAAGCTAATTTCTTTTGTTATATATTTTTCTCTTATTCGTTCATCAATACCTTTGTAGTGCCCACACAAAAAGAGTAAATTTCCTTTCATAGACAAAGAATTTGCCATTTTTTGGTCAAAAATCTCACCGTCTGGACTTAAATAAATCACTTCATCATATTTGCGTTCAGATTGCAACATTCGCATACACTTCAGTATAGGCTCCATCATAAGCACCATTCCTGCACCTCCACCAAAAGCATAATCGTCTACTTGTTTGTGTTTGCTTTCAGTAAAACTTCTTAAATCATGCACTACGATTTCAATCAAATCCTTTTCTTTGGCTCTTTTTAGTATCGAGTGTGAAAATGGACTTTCAAGCAATTTAGGTACACAGGTTATAATGTCTATTCTCATAATTTTACATTTGCATTAAGTTACAACCTCTTAAATCTGAATGATCTATTCTTCCAAGCACTTCAAATTTACTTTCTTCAGGATAAATCCTAACAATATCTTGGGTTTCTATAAAAGCGCAAGAATCAATATTCGCTAAATCTATAATATTCATTCCACCCCAACCTTTTTGAGAAAGCGAAAAAGGATCACTTAGGTCTCTTACGAGAATTTTCATTGAATATGGCAGTTTATATATTCCATCTCCTTTCGAATAGGCTTGAGAAAATAATTCTGTCATGCCATATTCTGAAGCTATTTTTTCAATTTGAAAAGCAGTTTTTAAAATTTCGTGCAATTCTTCTCTTACGATTTCTTTTTTTCTTCCCTTCATTCCCCCTGTTTCCATCACAATCCAATCTTTTAAACTTATAGGATAACTTTCTGCAAATTCCCATAATGCGTAGCTCACACCAATAAGAAGCTTTTTCTTTTTAGAGTGGTTATTGTTTCCCATTTTAAAGTAGAGTTCTTCATAGTTTTGACCAAAAAATTGATTTTCATTGTGTTGAGTAGCTTTCATAAAGTATTCAACCATAGCCACTAAGGAGGAATTTCCTTTTTCTAGATAGGAAGGTAACAAAGCATAAATTTGAAAATCTTTTAAAGAACCAAACTCGTTTTCAAACAAAACTTGTGCGTGTTTGAAATAAAAATTACTATCAAAAACAAAATGTCTTGAAGGAATTTGCCCAGTAGTGGAACTGCTCTCGAAAACACATAGTTCTTTATTAGTTTGTCCACAAGTTATTTTTTGTGTTTTAAAAAATAAAATTGGCAAAAAAGGAATATCAGAAACTTTTTTAATTTTATTAGCACTTATATTTAAAAGTTTTAAATAGGATTTGTATATTTCATTATTTGAAGCTTGAAATTGAAACAAAGAAAGTATGAAGTCTGCTTCAATATTTTTATTTTTTGAAAGATAATTTTTAAAAAGTAGAATTTTTCCCGCAACTAATTTTTCCAAAATTTAATCTATAAAAATGTGCTTTTTAAAGCTTTCCAAAGTTTCATTTTCAGCTCTTTATTTTGAGAAATTATTCCCAATTCGTGAGCAAATATTACTCTTTTTCCGTATTTTGATACAGGACTGTAAAGTTCTGATTCACTGAAATTATCTTTTAAATATATGTTTTGACTTATAAGATTTTCATCAAAAACTAACATAAAAGGAATTTCATTTTCTAACTCTCCGTTTGGAGTAGTAAAATGCACATTAGGCAAAAACATATTAATAGATTGTAAAATATTTTTCAAAAAATCATAATATTCACTTTTTTCTTCAGCTAATTTTATATCAGACAAAACAATTGTAATTTTTTTTTGACCTTCAATATTGATTGACTTGATACCAGATTGTGTTTTTATCTCCTCATTTTTATTAATAATATATAACGGATAATCATAAAATGTTGCATTTATGTCTATTTTATCATGCCAGATTGAGTTTTTATCCGAATCCATTTCCTTTGTTCAAATATTAATTAATCGTGTAAATGTTTACCTTTTTTTAGTACTATGCATTAAAGAAGTAAATTTAATTAAAATTATATGGAAACCACAGATGTAGTGCTAAGAGAAAAAGATTTTCTCGATTTTCATTTAGATGTAATACAAAAAATTAATATTTTCCAAAAAGAAATTAGCCATTACATTCAAAGAATTGATGATGCCGTTTCTCGAAATTATTCTATATCACTTGCCAAAACTGCAGAAAATTTTAAAGCCAATTTCTATCAACAACAAAATAGAATTTCTCAAATTTATAAAAGTCTTGAAGGATTGCAACATTCGGCTTCAAAACCAAACAAAGACCTAGAAAACGACAGCAAAACAGAATTTTTTATGCTTAAAAAAAGTATTCAAAAGCAATTAAGCCTATTTGCTATTATGCAAACTGTACTACTTGAGCAGTTTTATTATTTTGTATAATTTATATTTTTTGTTGTGATTTATATTGTATTTTAACGCAATATAAAATCATCGCTAACTTTAATCATTTTTAATTATACATTTTTTTTAATCTTTTCTTGAATCTCCATATTCAATTAGCTCAAGTTAAGCTTTGATTTTATATGTATTTAATCTTTCTTTAATTTCAAAATACAACAATTGACTATTAATCTCGTTATTCATAATAATTAAATGTTAATAAAATGAAAAAGATGTCTTTTGTT